>NZ_JBHFHK010000014.1:0-43755 GCF_041928215.1 Hubeiibacter jixunmingi
GTGATGCTCTGCATAGTAGGTGAGTGTGTAGTTGGTTTGGCTCACCATTAGGTATTGGCAGTAGTCTAAGCGTGTGAGTGGTTTTTTTGTCATGCCTTATGCTACTATAGTTTATTCCCCTTATGCAAAAAAAATTACGGTTTTGCGTAAGTCCTAAATTAGTCTACGCGAAGAGTTTAGTGAGGATGGGTCTAAGATTGTTTTTTCGCCCGAGGATTTAATTTCTAGCTCTATTGACGTTGCATCCTTTTGGATTTTCAAATCGAACATGTCTCTATTTCTAAAGTCATCGCTTCTTATTTTATCATATTCAATAAGAAATGGTGAAACTCCGGCAATCTCTTGCAGCAAGTATTTCTTGACGATATTTTTTGCCAGATCTCCAAGGAAAATATTCTCAAACCGCTTATGAGGGAATCGCCCTTGCCAAGTATCTGCCGTGTGGTTCGCCTTCTTTAAAGCAGTGCTTTTTGCCCAATTTATTTCTGCAGGCACATCGGCGACAGTGTATTTCTCTACTAGCTTTCCGTTGTTTAACTTGATTCTCATGATTTCCCTTTGTGAAACACAATCATTTTCCGCCGAAGAAATGCCTCCTGCAACTGCGGAGGCAATCAAGGCTTAGATTTTTCTGAATTTCCTAAGATGCCGGTATCTATTGTTTGACCAACTCCATAAGTCGGCCAAAGCTATCCACTACGTCATACTTCACATTTTCAGGTGAGTGGCGACGGTTCATCTCATCGAAAAACTTGCGAGCGCATTTGATCTTGGTTTTCTCGATCTCACGCAGATCCATCGAGGACATCGATCCTTTGGTTTCTGCGACGAAGTAGATGTGCTTCACCGCGCCTTCCTTAAACGAGATGGCCCAGTCTGGGTTGTAGTCGCCGACCGGTGTCGGGATCAAGAAACCGCGCGGCAACTTGGCATACACGACGACCTCAGTGCTGGCCTCCAAAGCCTCCGCAAAATCGCGCTCTGGCTTCGATCCGGAATCCGGCAGCACGAAGTCGTAGATGTGGTGTCTGGGCGTCTTGACTGCGTTGCTGAAGTCCTGCTTGGTTTGTCCGGCAGTGAAGATGTCTAGATCGAACTTGTCCTCAACCGGATCGTAGGCCAGATGCTCGATGATGACGGTGGCTTTCTGCTCGTTGATTAGGCGTATCGCCTCGGCAATGAAGCTCTCTGGATTAGTCTTGAACTGCGTGAATACAGCGGTGCTGAGCCCCTTGAGGATTTCGGTCACCGTACGCCGTGTCAGCAGGGTGCCTTCTGCAAGTTTTCCGATCAGGTCATACTTGACCCCTGAATGGATTGAAACGCGGTTAGTTTCCGTCTCAGAGTCCTTCAATTCAAAAGCTTTGCCGCCCTTGATCCCATCGTAGGTCACAGCGGCTGCCTGTTCACCGTGCTGGATGGTGTACTGCAACGGGGTCACACGAAGCCCTGCATCTTTGTCGTTGAGTGTCTTGACCGCTTTCTGCACCAGCTCGTCGGAGTTGAAGTCGACGCTGTACGCCGCTTTACGGTTGATCCGATTCCAAAGCTCCTTGAACTCCTGCTTCTCAAAGTTGGCGTTTAGCGGGTTCTTCTTGGGCTTGCGGTCGTCACCAATTTCGGGCAACAGGCTCTCGCTGAAAACACTGTCAATCAGTTTGAACACCTGCTCGGCATGTGGTGCCAACTCGGGGGGCAGCGCAGCCAGCGCGCCGTCTTTCTTGGCCTCGTGGTACGCGGTGGTGATGCGATCTGCGTCGTCGGTGTAGTCGTGCTTGAGCAGGTACTTGTAGATCTGCTTAGCGAGTTGCGGTGTGACCTCGACATCACCAGTCGCTGTCTTCAGAACTTTGCCGGTGAAGTAGGCCTCATTCGCCAAGCGCGGACGCGCCGACAGCGACTCGCTGATGTCCTTCTGCAGCGCCGCTACGAAGTCCTTGTAGCTCTCGCTGGCCACCACAGTCAGCACGTTCACTTCGTGTACCGTGGCCGGGTGATCCATCCTGTCACCGCTTTGGTTGACGGACAGTCGCAAGCCACGTCCCACTTCCTGGCGGCGGGAAATTGTGTTGTCACTGTGCTTGAGCGCGCAGATCACAAACACGTTCGGGTTGTCCCAGCCTTCACGCAGGGCAGAGTGCGAGAAGATGAAGCGCACGGGCTCTACGAACGACAGCAACCGCTCCTTGTCCTTGAGGATCAGGTCGTAGGCGTCTACGTCGTCAGAAAGTCCCGCGTTCTCGCCACGCGCTGCGACCTTTCGGTCGGCCAGCCGTTTGCTCTTCTTGTCGATGGAGAAATAGCCGCTGTGCGTTTTGTCGGCAGAAATCCCTTTGAGGTATTTGACGTACGGCGTCTCATCCAGCTCCAGCACCTCGTTGAGGTAGAGCTGGTACTCCTCCTCGAAGATGCGGGCGTACTCACCTTTTTCGTCGGGCTGCGAGTAGTCTCGGTACTTGACCACTTCGTCGATGAAGTAAAGCGTGAGCACCTTCACGCCTTGCTGGAACAGCGCCTGTTCCTTGTCGAAGTGCGCCTTTATGGCCTCTCGGATCTGTATGCGGCGCAGCGCGGCCTCGGTCACATCACCAGTCGCATCCCCGACGGTGAGCTCAACGCCATTGGTGAAGCTCAGGGTGTCGGAGTTGGCGTTGATATCGGCTACGACAAATCCATCTCGGTACTGATCGAGCCCGTTCGACAGATCGAACAAGTTGTCGCCTTTGGAGAGCTTCCTCACTACCCGCTTGATGTTGCCACCCGCCAGTTTTTGCTCGAACTCCACACGCGCCTCTGGCGGCTTCTTGCTCGAAATCTCGATGGACTGCAGGTACAGATAACCCGCCGTGCCCGCTAGCCCCTTCACCGCGATGCCGCGCACGGCAATTTTTTTCACCAGCTTCTGGTTGTAGGCGTCCAGCGCATCGAGACGGTGGATCTTGTTGTGCGTAGTCTTGTGGGTGGCCGAGTAGCGCAACACCATCAACGCCTTGAACTCCTCCAGCGACTTCAGCGTCTCCTCGCCTTCCATCTTCTGAGGCTCATCCAGGATCAGGATCGGGCGGTTGGCGCTGATCACGTCGATGGGCTTGCGCGACTGGAAGTCGTCCAATTCTTCGTAGATCCGGCGAGCATCTTTACCAGTAGCATTAAAGACCTGGACGTTGATCACCATCACGTTGATGCCCGCATCCGAAGAGAAACTCTCCAGGTGGTGCAGCTGCTTTGAGTTGTAGATGAAGAAGCGTGCCTTCTTGTGATAAGTCTCCAAGAAGTGCTCGGCGGTGATCTGCAGCGACTTGGCCACGCCTTCACGGATGGCGATGCTGGGTACCACGATGATGAACTTGCTCCAGCCGTACTGCTTGTTCAGCTCGAAAATGGTCTTAATATAGCAGTAGGTCTTGCCCGTGCCCGTTTCCATCTCGATGTCGAGATTGACCTTGGCCACCTTGGTCTTGACCAGTGCGTCCGACACGGGCAGATTCTGGCCGTGCTGCACGGCTCGGATGTTGTCGAGCAGCGCTGTTTCCGACAACGTGAAGTCGGCGTTGCGGAATGCGGCTTCCCTTTCCGCTGCAGCTTCAGGCGAAGCGGCCTCCAGCGCGAGCGCCGCTTGCGGGCTCGCTGGGGCTGCTTTCTGGCTGCCTGGATCGAGCCGATAGCGAACGCCGCCATGATGCGGAACCTGTCCCTTGAAACAGTCCACTACTGCCTGCACGGCCGCCGTCTGGTAGGCCTGCGTCTTGAATTTCAACTTCATCGCCGCCTCCTCAAATGCATTTCACTTCGGTTGCAGGCGACAAGAGCTTGAAAATCTGCTCCACATTGATTTTGACCGCACTGTCCTTGAAACCTGCATCGCGGAACACCACGCGCAGTGGCTGTCGCTTGGCAAGCTCTTTGACAAAGGCCTCATCAATACCGCCATGCGCATCAAAACAGGCGGCTAATGCATTTTCATCAACAAAGAACACTTCCTTGTCCTGCATGGTTTCTTTGGTAATTGGCAGCGCCAAGTCAACGCCCCAATCGAGCATCACCTGGAACAGCAGGTCTTCCGCCGTGCGGTCAGGCTTGATGTTGTCAACCAATAAGTCAAGTTGATCTTTTTCGATTTCGTCTGGGCGATAGTAAACATCCGCCAAATTCGACGAATCGATTTTTAGAACCCGAAAGCCAAAATCGAATACTCCAGCTGCCGCTTGGTGTACGGTTTTTCCAGCTCGTCTAATTCTCTCCTTTGAGATTTCTGCTATGGTCAAAGGAAGATTATTTTTCGATAGGAAGTCGACCGCTGGCTTATGCTCCTTCTTGGCTCCGTCAAGCGGCTCTGGTATCTGAATGCCAATCAATTTCAGATTCTTCCCATACTCGAAAGCTGCTTGGAATGTTGATCCGGAGCCGAGGAAAAAATCAAGGACAACATCTCCTTCTTTGCAATTCGCAATCGCCATCAAATTGCGAATAAGCTTTGGAGGCTTCGGGTTGCTGAATGTGTTTTTGGTTCCATCCATCAATTCGGTCAGCACCGAATTCCCCTCCTGGTTATGGCCAAATTGCTCATGGCTCCACCAGTTTGTTGCGCATTGACCCTCCTCTTCGCGCTCGAATTTAAAGTATTTTTTACGCGGAGATCCGTTCCCATTATTTGGGAAGATAATTCTATTGTCTTCAAGAAGCTTCTTGTAGGTGGCTTCTTCTCCCATCCACTCATCATCAAGACGGTTTCCGGTAGGGGTGACAATTGTGTATCTTGAGCCACTTTGATCGCTGCCCACTTTCCAAGGCTTAGATGCCCAATCACCTCGTGGGTCGTTGTCTGGGTTCGAAAAAGCTCCCGTTAGTTCGACTTTACCCACCCCGGCAGCTTTGTAGACCCATTTGTCTTTTGCGTAAGCAAGGATGTGCTCAGCGACCAGACCAATCATTTTGGTTGGGTCGTTCGGTTGATTGCTGCGGCGGCGCCAGTGGATGTGCCCTTCAAAGTTATCTCTTCCAAAAATCTCGTCGCAGATATTCCGCAGGTTTGCAACTTCCTCGTCGCCGATGGATATAAATATCAATCCATCATCTCTAAGAAGATTTCTGGCGAGCTTAAGTCGGGAGTACATCATGCTAAGCCAGTCCGAGTGATATCGCCCGCTGCTGTCTGAATTCAGTATAAGACGAGCGCCAGCTTCGTCTCTCTGGTTTGATCGCGCAAGATAAGCAGATGTATTTTCGGCGAAGTCATCTTCGTAAATAAAATCATCTCCTGTGTTATAGGGAGGATCAATATAGATCATTTTAATTTTGCCGAGATAAGACTCCTGAAGCAGCTTTAGTCCGTCCAAGTTGTCTCCCTCAATGAACAAATTGCGCGTTTCGCCGAAGTGCAAGCTCTCCTTGATATTTGGTCTTAGCGTCTTCGCGATGGGGGCGTTAGCAGCGAGTAGAGCCTCTCGTTTCCCTGGCCAGTTTAGGTGGTAGCGCTCTTGCGGACCTTCAGTAATCGACTCGGCCAACTCCTGTTTCAATTGGTCGAAATCGACGGCCAGCGTCACGCTTCCATCTTTACCCTTGGCTTCCGTCACGCAACCCGGAAACAGATCGCGAATGCGTGCGATGTTTTCTTGCGTGAGGTTGGGTGAGTGCATTTTGAGTTTGGTCATGTTGGTGCCTTTGGTTGCTTTGCTTCCACCATATCGGGGTTCAGCGGGTTAATTGTTCAAGCTCAGATTTCAATTGCCGCAGGGTTGCGTTGATTTGAACCTTGCGGTTGAATTGTTTTTCCTTAGCTAATTTTGCCTGTGTTTTTTCAATTTCACGCTGCTTGGCTTGTGCCCGTTCAATGCGCGCAATCCAGTCGGACAAGGCCTCCTGTGGACGTGCTGGCAACGGCATTAAGCCTTGCAGCAGGACGGCGTACAGGTGGGCCATGTCGAGGGCCACCGGCATAGCCGTACGGGCAGTTGCCGCAGGCATCCAGTCGCTGGTGAAGTAGCTGGATAGCACCCAGCGACTGGCATCGGCTTCGCTCGGGCGCTTGTAAGCCGCCACTACCTGCGTTTTCGCCTGATCGCCCTGGCCTTGGTGTAGTTCAAACATGATCGGGAACTGCACCGCGCCATCAATGCAGCGGAGCACGTCTTCGTGCAGCTCGGTGGACTTGAGCTGGATGCTGAAAATCTGGATTTCCGGCACACCGGGCCGCGCAGGCAGGTTGATCGTCTCTGGGGCGAGCTTGTACTGCCAGACGATCTGCTCGACCTGCTCGACGAACAGTTCCTTCAGCCGGGTGTTGGCCCCGCTGTGCTCATAGATTTTGTTCTTGGGCAGCACGCGCCCGAAAGCAGCTTGCTTGGGGTAGGCGATCAGCGCTGTTTTTTTTGTGGTCACTCCTTGACTCATCCTGCCTCCTGAATCACGAGGAAGCTGATGAGTTCGAAGTCGTCCAGGCCGGAGATGGTGTCTGTCAGTGCTGTGGTCTTGCCACCGCTGAACAGGCTGTCCAAATCCTTTTCTTCCGTCACCTCGATCATCGAACGGATGGACTTGCCCAACAGGTCGGAGTACGGCTGCATCCGGCGGCCATCCGCCGTTTCCTGATTGAAGCGCTGGCACACGTCGACGATGGGTTTGTCCTGGCCCTTGCAGCAGGTACGCACTAGATCGAGTAGGCGCTTAACCTCGGTGTGATCATGAATGACCTCTCCCTCGCGGTTGATGTAGACGAGGTAGTACGGATGCAGGCGGTTGTGCTGGTTGAGGCTGATCCCAGCATTGCGATTGCGCAGCGTGAAGATCGTGCCCGGCCGCAAGCCCATCTCAGGTCTGGCGGGAACGACGGCGTGCATCCCGTTGGGCACATTGCTCAGTTCGCCCTGGGCTTTGACGTAGTTGAGCAAATCCATGCGGAAGTCGTTGAGGCCCAGGTCGGTGATGGAGACACCGGTCTTTAAATCCTCCAGCTCGATGACTTCCTCCTGCAGGCGACGTAGTTGTTCCTTGCGGTATGACACGTCGTTGGCCTGCGCAGACAGCACGTTGTCGTCACCTGTGGCGGTCACGTCAGCGATCATCATTCGGCTCTCGACGCGCTCTTTGAGGTTGATGTACTCGTCGAGCGAAATGTCGGGCCAGTAGTTGACCAGCTGGATGCTGCTATTGGGCGAGCCAATGCGATCTATGCGCCCAAAGCGCTGGATGATGCGTACTGGGTTCCAGTGGATGTCGTAGTTGATGAGGTAGTCGCAGTCTTGTAGGTTTTGGCCTTCGGAAATGCAATCGGTGCCGATCAGCAGGTCCACCTCGTGCGGCTCGTCTGGCAGTATCAACGCCTTCTCTTTAGAGCGAGGGGAGAACAGGGTGAGCAGTTCCTGGAAGTCATAGTTGCGCTTCTGAGTTTTGCTCTTGATGGTGGACTGCGGTGCCCCCTTGCCGGTGACCTTGGCGGTGTGGATGGCGAGCGTAGCCAGCAGCTCCGGCGCAAGGTTGGCGTACAGGTAATCAGCGGTGTCAGCAAAGGCTGTGAAGATCAGCACCTTCCTGTTGCCGGGGTTGATTGGGTTTGCAATCTTGCCGAGCAGTTGTGCTTTGAGGTGCTGCAACTTGGCGTCGTCCTGCGGCGTGATCTTGTTCATCGAAGCCAGCAAGGCATCGATGACCTGTAAGTCCACCTTCAGTTCGTGCTCCCAGGACGGTAAGTCCATGTCGGCGAGGCTGATCTTGATCTTGCTGCCGATCTCGCCGATCTCGCCGATCTCGTCGCCAGGCATTGGCAGCTCATCGTCCTCTGCATCCAGCACTTCCAGCACTTCCGTGAGGTCCCCCACCGTGACCGCGCCGCCGGATTGATTGAACGCAGCGATCTTTGCGAGGGTGGCTTCGTTGTTGGCCCGCAGCGATTGCAGCGTTAGCCGGAACGACTGCACCGAACTTTCAAGCCGTTTGAGCAGGTTGACCGTCATCAGGGCCTGCAGGCTCTTTTCGCGGTCGGCTTGGCGCAGCGTGCCCTTGCCGCCTACCTTGGTGTCGTAGATCTCCTCGTACTTCTTCAGACGGCTGGGCAGGATGTAGCTGATGGGCGCATACACGGCCAGCTTGAGCAGTGAGAGTTGCTCGAAAATTTCATTGAAGCCCAACACATCCGACCGCTCGGTCAACGGGCAGTGAAACGACAGCGGTTTGCGGCGCTCCGGAAATTGACCGATGTCCTTGGTGTCGTAGAAGGTCTGGATGTGCTTACGCGAGCGTGCGATGGTGACGCTGTCCAGCAGTTCGAAGAAGTCGAAGTCCAGTGAATCGAGGATCGCACGCGCGGTACGTTCTTCCAAGGGGAGCTTCGACCACGCGTTGAACGCTGCTTGTGCGCCTCGGAAAATTTCCTCGACGCTTCTGTCCGTGCGCAGCTTTTTTGTGAGGTTTTCGGAGTTGCCTTCGTAGGCCAGGGCCAGTTGGTTGCGCAAGTCAGTAAAGCGGTTGTTGACTGGCGTGGCCGACAACATCAGCACCTTGGTCTTGACCCCTTCTTGGATCACCTTGCGCATCAGCTTCTGGTAGCGGGTTTCCTTATCCTTGTAGGCGTCGTTATTGCGGAAGTTGTGCGACTCATCGATGACGACGAGGTCGTAGTTTCCCCAGTTGATTCGGTTCAGCGGCGTACCGAAGGACTCGCCGCTGGTGCGGGACAGATCCGTGTGGCAGAGGACGTCGTAGTTAAACCGGTCGCGGGCGAAGATGTTGGTCTTGAGGTTGCGGTTGTAGTTCAGCCAGTTATCCGCGAGCTTCTTGGGGCAGAGCACCAGCACTGACCGGTTGCGCAGTTCGTAATACTTGATGACGGCCAGTGCGGTGAAGGTCTTGCCCAAGCCGACGCTGTCCGCCAGGATGCAGCCGCTGTAGGTTTCCAACTTGTTGATGATCCCTGTAGCAGCATCCTTCTGGTAGTTGAACAGCTTGTTCCAGATTAGGGTGTCTTGGTAGCCCGTGCGGTCGTTGGGCAGGACGTCTTCGTCGATGTCGTCGAGGAACTCGTTGAAGATGTTGTAAAGCATCAGGAAATAGATGCTCTCGGGTGAGTTCTCTTGGTAGACCGAGGCGATGTGCTCGCAAATCTGCACAGTCACGTCCTCCAGCTTTTCGGGGTCGTTCCAAATTTGATCAAATAGGCTCAGGTACGTGGCAGCAAAGAGTGCCTCGTCCATCTTGTTGACGAGGTTGGAAACCGCATTGCCTTGCTGGTACCCGAGATCGACAGCGGTGAACCCGTGCAGGGGCATGTAAGCCGTGTCGGTGCCGCCAGCCTGCACGCAGGCGAACTGCTGCATCGGCGCTTTGGTGCGGTTGCTCTTGAATTTGGCCTTGCGCCGTATCCACTCAGCACACTCCTTAGCCACCGCCCGCTGGGTGAGCTTGTTGCGCAGCTGGATTTCAAACTCGCTGCCGTAGAGGCTGCGCTCGCGGTCGAGCTTGGGGATGTGGAACTCCTTTCGCTCTTTGCGAATCTTGTCGGTGACCTCGTTGGCAACAAAGGTGGGCGAGGTGAAGATAAAGTCCAGCTCGTCAATTTTTCCCAGCTCGGCTTTCAGCGCCTCGAAGGCGTACATCGAAAAGCACGAGGCCGCGACCTTCAGGCGCGCGCCTGGCCGGAGGGTCTGCTTGAGATCGTCGCCAAGCAACCTGCTGATATTGTCGATCAGTTCCATCAGTCACTTACCCCCGAATCCTTGTTGGTCAGATTGGTAGCAATTCATTCGTCCAGGTCGCTGCGATGGAAGCGCCACGTGCCGCCTAGCTTGAAAGCGAGAAGCCTTGCCTTCGGCTGCGAGACGGTAGACGGTGCGCTTGCCAGCCTTCAAGTAAGCGGCTACCTCGTCCAGAGTCAGGATTTCACCTTCCAAGTCTGCCATCGTCTCGCCTTTGCCGTTGATGAATATAAATTGCCAAGATTTGCCAATTTTTCCATATAACGGCGAATTAGGCAAGAGGCTGGGCGAAGAAAAACAGCCAAATCGTCGAATCGACGGACTCAGGAGCCATGCGTTACTATCTGGTTCTGAAAGCGGACGCGGGTTCGGTTCCGTGTTCCGCCACCATAATGTGAAATCCCAACCTGAACCGTACCGAGATTGTCGGAGACCCAGAACTCTGAGACAATACCGTTATGAAAAACAAACAATACTCAACTGAAATCAAGACTCGAGCCGTTGAACTACTCATCGACTCACAAAATGAACCGTACTAAGAAAATCGGAGACAGATTATCTTGAGTCAAGCAGCATAGCTTGACCGATTTAATGAACGATAGTAAATATTTTCTGCCTCAACAGGTGACAAATATTCATTAGTAGAATGTAATCGTTCATGGTTGTACCAGTGTACCCAATCAAGGGTTGCCGATGCAACATCCTTTACACCCTCCCATTCATGTTTAAAATAATCAATTACCTCCGTTTTGTATAGCCCATTCACACTTTCAGCAAGAGCGTTGTCATAAGAATCGCCAGTCGTACCAACCGACAATGACACGCTTAAATACGTCAATGACAAAGGCGGTATAGACCCAGCCTGTTTTTGTCTTGATGTGGTGAAATCAGCCACCCATACTTTTTTAATCCGTGCAAGCAGGTAGCTGTGGTTTTGTTTACGGCGACTTTGTTTTTCTGGGTTGTCCTGTTCGTCTTTGATACGATAGTAGGTGGATGGGGCGATTGGCAGGATTCTGCAAATCGACTCGACCCCATATAAGGATTTCTCATCATCAATGAATTTGACCATCACTTGCGTGGGCGGTCGAGCTCCGCCTGGGCGAAAAAAGCGGCGGCTTTACGAATGATTTCGTTGGCTTGTTTGAGTTCTTTATTTTCTCGTTCAAGTTCCGCAATGCGAGTAGCCTGGCTTTCAACAGTTACGGTAGTGGGATTTTGTTTGGCTAGGTGCTTTTGATGCCATGAACGAAGGGTTTCAGGTGTGCATCCGATTTTGGGTGCTATGGCTTGTATGGCTACCCATAGTGTGGGATAGTCTTTTTGTGAGTCGATGAGTAGTTCAACGGCTCGAGTCTTGATTTCAGTTGAGTATTGTTTGTTTTTCATAACGGTATTGTCTCAGAGTTTTGGGTCTCCGATTTTCTCAGTACGGTTCATTACTTTGGGCTTGATGGTGAATAATACTTTGGTCACAGTGAATCGTTATCTAAATGAAAATGATGCAACAATACAACTCACTATTATCAATGCCAAACTGGTAAAAATGACCGATTATTATCAAACATGGCAAATCATTGATAGTAAAAATCCACCTTTAAAACAAGCAGATTTTACCATCAACGAACGTTGGCATGGCTATCAAAAAGACATTAAAGTCAATCAAACCTATCAAATTGTCTTGTATCAAGGTCGGTTTGATGATGTGTTTTTAAAAGAAAATAGCTTTAAAAGTGTCAACTAATTTTTGAAAATTTAAAACCGTTTGAGCGACAAATCAAGTCGCTTATTTTTAAAGTTTTCATTTTTTTTCAGTAAAAATATGGCATGATAACACAAATGAAAAATCAACTGAGATAACACAATATGACTGAAATGAATTGGATACAACTACTCAATGCCAATCGCCTTGGCAGCCACAAAAGCCATACCGAACAAGCCCGCAGCCCTTTTCATAAAGATTATGATCGGATTATTTTTTCATCCAGTTTTAGACAACTGAACCGTAAAACCCAAGTCCATCCATTGACCCAACAAGATGGTATTCATACTCGCCTAACCCACTCGCTAGAAGTGTCTTGTATCGGGCGTTCTTTGGGCATGATGGCAGCAGAAAAAATCAACCACGCCTTACCCAAATGGATTAGTCCCTATGATGTGGGTGCCAGTATCCAAGCCGCCTGTTTGGCACACGATATTGGCAATCCGCCTTTTGGACATGCAGGGGAATATGCCATTCGGGATTGGTTTGATGATGCCTACCAACAGCATCCTGATTGGTTTAGTGCTGAACAATGGGCAGATTTGCGTCAATTTGAAGGCAATGCCCAAGGCTTACGTGTGCTGACACGCCTTGATTATCACCCCAATGATGGCGGTATGCGATTGACTTATGCCACTTTGGGGACGTATCTTAAATATCCTTGGTTGAGCCAAGCACAACTCGATGGTGTTGCATCGCATCAACGTGCCAAATTTGGTTGTTATCGCAGTGAAAAAGATTTATTGGCAAAAATCGCTGAACAACTGGGTCTAATTCAGCTTGGTGAATATCACTATTGCCGTCATCCTTTGAGTTATTTATTGGAAGCAGCCGATGATATTTGCTATGCCCTGATTGACCTTGAAGATGGCTTAAGCCTACAGATGCTGGATTATGATGAAGTTGAAGGCATTTTGATTGCTTTGCTTGGCGATCGGGGTTTGCCTTTAGAATTGTCACAAAACACCACTTGGCAACAAAAAATCGCCGCCTTGCGTGGGCGTGCCATGAAACATTTGGTAGAATGCGTCACCGATGCCTTTAAAGCACAGCATGACGTACTCTTGCATGGTCAATTACAGCATCATTTATTGCATTATTGCCATCCCGATATCCGCCAAGGTATTCAAGATGCCAAAAATCTCGCTCGACAAAAACTCTATAATCACCGTAGCAAAGCCGATTTGGAGTTGCTCGCTCATAGTAGCTTACATCAATTATTGCATGCTTTTATTCCCCTTGCCTACCCACAGCATCAGGTTAGTTTTAAACAACAACGCATTTTGGTGATTTTACAAAGTCTAGGTATACATTTTGGTGATAATCATTTTGACAACGTGATTGCGGTATTGGATATGCTAGCAAAATGTTCCGACCATCAAGCCTATGCTTTGGCTCAAGAGTTACAGGGCAATAAAGTGGGCTTGTTATAATTTTTTAAATCTCAAGCCAGCTTATGCTATAGTGTGGCAGTTTTTTATTGACAACATAGGCTAACAAATCATGATTGGTTATTTAAGTGGTGAAGTGATTTACCTAGAAGCTCCAACCGTTATAATACTCAGTCATGGCGTAGGCTATGAAGTAGATGTGCCTTTATCTACCTTTTGTCAATTTAAAAAAGGCGAAACCGTCAAGCTTTGGACGCATTTTGTGGTGCGTGAAGATGCTCAGCATTTATATGGTTTTAGCGATATGCAAGAAAAATTTTTGTTCCGCACTTTACTCAAAGTCAATGGTGTTGGGGCAAAAATGGCATTAGGGATTTTATCTACCTTGAGCGTAGAATTGTTAATTCATAGTATTGAACATGAAGATATTCAAAGCTTGGTCAAAGTCCCAGGGGTCGGTAAAAAAACCGCAGAACGCTTGGTGATTGAACTGCGTGATCGTTTAAAACAATTGGCAAAAAATGGCAGTAGTCACAATAACTTACCACAAATTGAACGTTTGCAATTTTTACCTGACTCGCCTGTTGCTGAAGCCGAAGCCGCATTAATGTCTTTGGGCTATAAACCAGCCGAAGCCCAAAAAGCAGTCGCCATGGTCAAAGCTGATGGCCTAGACAGTGCTGGATTAATCAAAGCTGCCTTAAAAAATATGGTGAAATAATATGTATGACCGCCTGATTACTGGACAAGAAAAAGCCGAAGATCATATCGACCGAGCCATTCGTCCTACCACATTGGCAGATTATATCGGTCAGCCTGTGGTACGTGAGCAAATGGATATTTTTATTCGTGCTGCCCGTGGACGTGGTGAAGCTTTAGACCATACTTTGATTTTTGGTCCCCCAGGTTTGGGTAAAACTACACTGGCAAATATTATTGCACGTGAGATGGACGGCAATCTCAAATCCACATCAGGACCAGTACTGGAACGGGCAGGCGATTTGGCAGCCATGCTGACCAATTTGGAAGAAGGTGATGTGTTATTTATTGATGAAATTCATCGTTTATCACCCGTGATTGAAGAAATTCTCTATCCTGCCATGGAAGATTATCAATTAGATATTATGATTGGTGAAGGGCCAGCCGCACGTTCGATTAAGCTCGATTTGCCGCCATTTACTTTGGTTGCAGCCACAACCAGAGCCGGCTTATTGACATCACCTTTGCGTGATCGGTTTGGTATTGTGCAACGTTTGGAATTTTATTCGGTTGATGATTTGAGCATTATTGTTGAGCGTTCAGCACGATTAATGAGGGTTGCCATGACTGCACAAGGGGCTTTAGAAATTGCCCGCCGCTCACGTGGTACGCCACGTATTGCCAATCGTCTATTGCGTCGTGTACGCGATTATGCTGAAGTGCGTGGTACAGGTGAAGTCACACAAGATATGGCACAGCAAGCCTTGGATATGCTCAATGTCGATAAAGTCGGATTGGATACGTTAGACCATCGTTATTTGTCTATGCTATTAGAACGTTTTAAAGGCGGGCCTGCTGGTGTGGAAGCATTGGCAGCGTCTATGGCGGAAGACAGTGGCACGCTTGAAGATGTGATTGAGCCATATTTGATGCAACAAGGCTATATTATGCGTACCGCACGTGGCCGTATCGCCACGGCTCAAAGTTATCATTTATTTAATTTGCCTATCCCAGACGGTGAAAAAAACTAAAAACTTGAGCAATATCGCCAAAGTATTTTTTGCAATCTCGGGTAAAATCAACGCCATTCTGCATCATTTACTTTTGGCTTTTTGGGGGCAATATGTCCGAGTTTCGTTTCAATATTCGTGTTTATATCGAAGATACTGATGCAGGCGGTATTGTTTATCATGCCAATCATATCAAATATATGGAACGCACTCGCACTGAATGGCTTAGAGCCGCAGGTTTTGATCATTATTGGCACCAAAGCGATTATAACTTTGTAGTACATCAAATCGCAATAAAATATCATCGTCCAATCATGATGGATGACTATGTGACAGTTACTGCAAAGGCTTTATCTTGTAAAACCGCATCATTCGTATTAGAACAAAAAATATATCGTGGTGAAGAGTTATTAGTCAGTGGTGAAGTGGGCATTGCTTGCTTAGATAAAAACTTACGCCCACGCAAATTTCCTGAAAATTTACGTGCGATGCTTATCGATTCAATTGCAATGAATTCACAATAATATTTTTTAATTTAATCAAGATTTTAGGTTATATTCAAGGTATTACCAATCAACTCGTATATCTAATGTTGCACGGATGCTCATTCTTGCATGGGCAGATTTAAAATCAACGCATCTCAGTTCACACAAACTTCACACATATTTCATTTTCATTTCAAATAAAAACCATCTGTACCATGCATGATTGCATCATCTCAATCATATAGGTCAAAGATGATGCAAAAAGTAAATGTAATGGCAAAATTGGCAATACTCTGTGTATTGCTCATCGCAATGATGATGGCGTTGTCCTTTGTACGCTATTTGGTCAATGAACGGCAAAGTTATCAAAACAATGTCGTCGAACAGATTGAGCAAAATCAAATCGGTTCACAAGCGATGATGTCACCTTTTATTATGGCGCCTTATAAACCCTATGTTGCCTGTGACAATATGAAAGAAACGACAACTTCCACACCACAAACTAGCTCTGTAATAAACTGCTCACAAGATGAATACCGTATCACGCCGATGCAACAAAATGATTGGAATGCAGATTTTGAGGTCAAAAATGACCAATATCAGCGTGGTATTTATCGTGCCACCAATTTTATCACGCATATCACAGGTAAAGGGCAATTTAATACACCAGCCTCAAATCCAAATAATCCATCTGAATTAACAGCTGCAAAAATGATTTTGCCAATTAAAGATTTACGTGGATTATCGCAAAAAATCATGATGACCATTAATGGGCAAAAATATGCTTTTTCAACCAGTAAAGCCTATCCAGAACTAGGCTTAGAACTAGATTTAGGAAATATCCCATTGCAAAGTGTTAATCAGTTTGAGATTGATATTCAGCTTGAAGGATTAAAACAATTTAATTTCTTTGGCGATGAAAATACACAGTCTTTTAATGCACAAGGTAATTGGCAAAATGTAAAATATTTGGGAAGTAGTTTGCCCAAAACCAATAACTCAGATACACAACATTTTAATGCAAAATGGTCTAACTTTGCATCATACACGCTATTATCAAATACTGATGTCAATCAATGTTTAAAGAATGCCCATTGTACATTATTAGACGACAATAATAATGGCTTAGCGATGGAATTTTTAGATCCAAAGAATATTTATCAACAAACTGATCGTGCCATCAAATATGGTTGGTTTATTACGCTGATTACTTTTGCATGCTTCTTCTTATTTGAGGTTGTAAAATCATTACGTATTCACCCGATTCAATATTTATTGGTTGGTGTAGCACAAGCGGTATTCTTTATGTTGCTGTTATCTGTTAGTGAGCAATTAAACTATATGCTTGCCTATTGGATCGCCAGTGTAGCATGTATCAGCCTGATTTCATGGTATTTAATCTATGTATTAAAGCGTTGGCAAGATGCCACAATTTTCGCCTTATTATTAAGTAGTTTATACGGTGTAATGTATGTTTTATTACAGTCTTCGGGTATGACTTTGATTTTCGGTTCAGTCTTAGCGTTTATGATGGTGGCAGTAGCGATGTTTGTAACACGAAATATCGATTGGTATGCTTTGAATGAAAACGTTAAACCAAAAAATAAATCAGATGATGAAGAAACTTTAACATCACCACAGTATGGAGAAAGTGATGAATAAAATCAGTATCAAACGTGTAAATCGCCACTCAAATAGAATAAAGTTTTTATTATCCAGTAGTTTGGCAGATTGTTTAATGCAGTTACGTTTAAATAATCTATTGTATTTAAATCTAGGTAGTATGGTGGTTTGTCAATCTTTGGGTATATTACTTTATTTTCGAGGAAATAAATTATATCGCGTTGATGAGAAAATCCATTTAGCTTAAATCATCAAAATATAGACATCCCATAAAATAAACGTTTTATGGGATGTTTATCATTTCCAATTGTTAAAAATCAGCTTAAACCGCTTGCAATTCTGCCATTGGCCAACGTGGCGTAGTGCTGACTTGCAAATCATCCTTTTGCCCAGCTCTCAAACGTTGATAACCTGCAAAAGCAATCATCGCTCCATTATCAGTACACAGTGCCGGCTCAGCATAATAGACTTTCGCCCCCATACCTGATAAAGATTTTTGCAATTTTTCTCGCAATCGCACATTGGCACTCACACCGCCGGCGATGACCAACTGTTTTAGACCTGTTTGTTTTAACGCTTTTATAGACTTTTTCACCAAAGTATCGACTACCGCTTCTTGGAATGAGGCTGCAATATCTGCATCACGTCCCCGCCCTTGTAATGCATTGACTTGAGCCGATACAGCGGTTTTTAAACCACTAAAAGAAAAGTTTAATGCCTGTTGCATCAATGGACGAGGGAAAGCAATCGCATCAGGATTACCTTGCTCAGCAAGCTTAGCAATATTTGGCCCACCTGGATAAGGTAAATTCAGCATTTTTGCTACTTTATCAAAAGCTTCCCCAGCAGCATCATCGATGGATTCGCCCAACAGTTCATATTGTCCCAAAGCATGTGCCGCCATGAGTTGCGTATGTCCGCCAGATACCAACAATGCCACAAATGGAAACGCTGGCGGTGTCTCAGACAATAGCGGTGCAAGCAAATGCCCTTCCATATGGTGCACGCCAATAGCAGGAATATTCAAAGCAAAAGCCAAACTTCGCCCAAACAATGCACCTGTCATCAACGCTCCCATTAGCCCAGGTCCACGCGTATAGGCTACAGCATCTAAGTCTTGCTTTGTCACTTGGCAATCTTGTAATAATTGTTCTAATAAAGGAATTAATTTACGCACATGATCGCGTGAGGCGAGTTCTGGTACCACGCCACCGTATTCAGCATGCAATGCAATTTGGCTATATAATACTTGTCCGAGCAAGCCTTTTTCGCTGTCATATAATGCCAAACCTGTTTCATCACAAGATGTTTCTAAACCCAATACCAACACAATCAATTACCTACTTTTGTGGTCTTTCTGACAAGAATACACATTATAGACTTGTAAGTGCAAACAGAAAAGCGTAAAATAGCGCCTTCATTCACCGTAAGTTGTTGTTTCTATCAATAAAGCTTATCGAAATTCACTGTATTGATATGATTTTAAAGCAATTTACATTATCCATCATCTTGACAGAGAGGTTATTATGCCACAAGTTAAATTGAAAGAAGGCGAGTCAGTAGACGTTGCTATCCGTCGTTTTAAACGTTCTTGCGAAAAAGCAGGTATCTTGGCTGACGTACGTAAACACGAATTTTTTGAAAAACCAACACAAGAGCGTAAGCGTAAAAAAGCTGCTGCTGTTAAGCGTTATCAAAAGAAAGTATCTCGTGAATCAATCCGTACTACTCGTTTGTACTAATTGATTATTGATACTTAAGAAAATTTTTTAAGTTAAGTTTTAGGTTAGATTTTCTAATTTAATTCAATAATTTATTTGATTTGTTGTTTGACTTTAATTTGATTGAGATACACTGATGACGACTTTAAAAGCCAATATTACTGAAACGTTAAAGACTGCCATGAAAGCAAAAGATATGGCGACCGTGACAGTGATCCGTGGTTTGCAAGCGGGCATTAAACAAATCGAAGTCGATGAGCGTATCGAGCTTGATGACAATCAAGTGTTGAACGTAATCGAGAAACAGGTCAAGCAACGCAAAGAATCGATTAAAGCTTATCAAGCTGCCAATCGAGAAGATTTAGCTAGTAAAGAACAAGCCGAACTTGAGGTTTTATCTCAATTTCTACCAGAAGCTATGACTGAGGAAGAACTTGATTCTCTTATTGTGCAAACCATTACTGCACAACAAGCAACTAGCATGAAAGATATGGGTAAGGTGATGAACGCTCTACGTCCAATCATAGCTGGACGTGCTGATCCTGTACAAGTATCTGCTAAAATCAAAGCACAACTCGGCTGATTTTAACTCTATTCTACTCCCAAAATAAATTTTATTATTGACCCTATTAAGTGTCTGCATTTCTACGTCCATAAAAATTAAAAACCACTTTGTATTTTTGTCTTGCATTGCATTTTTTTGTTTATTTTGGCTACAATAGCATGTACTTACACAATTAAACGACTACTATGACCAAATCAACCACAGCAAAAAGCACTACTCTTCCATTTATGCAACAGCATTTTATTGATCTATCGAATAAGCAACGACTTTGCGTAGAAATGGCTGGCGATGAAAAACGTCCTACCATTCTGCTCATCATGGGTTTAGGCTCGCAATTAACCATGTGGCCAGATGCTTTTTGTCAATTATTGCTAGATAGTGGCTTTCGGGTAATACGTTTTGATAATCGTGATAGTGGTTTATCCAATAAGTGTGAATTTCTGCAACCACCTTTATCTTTACTTAAAACTATGGGGCGTTTTAGTCTTGGCTTAGCAACCAATGGGGCGAGTTATACACTCTACGATATGGCAGAAGATGTGCATTTATTACTCAATACACTACATATTGAAAAAGCCCATATTTTAGGTGCATCAATGGGTGGTATGATTGCGCAAATTTTAGCAGCGAAATATCCAAATCAAGTCAAAAGTCTAGGCTTATTATTTACTAGCAACAACCAATCATTCGCACAACCACCCAACTTATCTATCTTAAAACAAATGTTCAAACGCCCTAAAAGCAATAATCCTGAAGATATTATCAACAACACTGTACAGTTTTATCAGATGATCGCATCGCCAAATTATAGCACCAATTCACAGTTTTACGACTTTGCACAAGGTTTATACCAACGTAGTTACCACCCAATGGGCACACAGAGACAGTTCTACGCAATTCTAACCACAGGCTCACTCAAAAAAATTAACCATATGATTCAATCACCTACATTAATCATTCATGGTTCAAAAGACAAACTCATCCCGCCGAGCAACGGAAAAGCCGTTGCAAAAGCCATTCCTCATGCAAAATTTGAATTAATTGATGGTTTAGGGCATGACATCTCCCCCCATTTTATGGCAAAATTAGCAGACTTATTTACAGACCATTTTATGGCAAACAATTGATAGGACACCATGGCAGCATTACCTTCACTCCGTCAGCTTTCTTACTTGGTCACTTTATCAGAGACTTTACACTTCACTGAGGCCGCTCGACGTTCGTTTGTTACCCAATCCACTTTATCAGGCGGGATTATGGAACTTGAACGTTTACTTGGTGGAATGTTGGTCGAACGCGATAGACAAAACGTACGTTTAACACCACTTGGAGAAGAAGTGGTTGCACGTGCCAGAGTACTTCTCGCAGATGCACAAGATCTAATGCGTCTAAGCCGTGAAATGAGCGAACCTTTAACAGGTGACTTACACTTTGGTATTATTCCTACTATTGCGCCTTTTATCCTGACACAACTATTAAATCAAGTGCAGGAAAAATTACCACGCATCAATTTCCATCTGCATGAAAATCAGAGCAGTAAAATCATTTCAGATCTTGAGCATGGTAGTTTAGACATGGTGTTTTTGGCATTGCCTTTTGACACCAACAGCTTGAAATTAAAAGAAGTATTTACTGAAGAGCTTTATATTGTATGTAGTGAAAAAGATTCCAAAACACTCAATGCAAAAGAAATGACTGATTTAGATCTTAGTCGATTGATTTTGCTTGACGAAGGACATTGTTTACGCGATCACACTTTAAGTGCCTGCCCAATCAATGAACGCAAAAATGATGCTCGCTTGAAAGCCAGCTCTTTGCCAACTGTGTTAGAGATGGTTTCTGCCAACTTAGGCTTTACCATGATGCCACACATTGCACTCAAAAATATCAATCAATTACAACTTAAAGGGTTAAAAACCTTTACTGTAAATCAAGCACCAAAACGCACTTTAACTTTGGTTACACGTAAAAGTACGCCATTACAAAACGAATTTGACATTGTTTATCATATCTTAAAAGATATTTGTGTAGAGATGTCTAAAGCATAATTGCAAACTGATTTAATCCAGCTCAAAAAAAAAACCTATCATCGATTGATAGGTTTTTTTTATTGCTTCAGCAACAACACGCATTATGGTGTTGTTGGTTGCGTGGTATGGATTTTTACTTTTGCATTGTCACGTAAGTAATGCGTATAATCATTCAAAATCAATTGTCCACGTGGGTCATAACGATCTGTCAATTGTGCTGTCTGCTGTGCATCCAAATTAAATTGTGGATTCTTCTGCACTGCTGACACACCGATCACATACAGTTTATCACCGCTGTCTGCCGTGGTTACTGACCACTGCCCTTCTTTTGGTGCAGCAACACTGTAAATCGCACGTTCAATACTTTGCGGTAACATACGACCAAATCGTGGCACTGGGCCTAGATCTCTAAAGTTTAATTTACTTTGAGCGATTGCACTGCTTGCAGGCTGACTTGCAAGAGCTTTAAGGCTTGCATCAATGCTGGCACGTGCTTGCTTAATTTGCTCTTCACGTTTTACCGCTTGCATAACTTGTGTCTTGGCTTGTTCAAAGCTTTGTTGTGCTTCTGCACGGTAGCTGGCTACTTTTACCCACACAATATCGTGGTTTGGCAATGTAATCGCAGTAGAGACGTTATGATCGCCGTGTGCCACTTCGCTCGAGAACAGTTTGCCACGTACACTTGGGTTGGCAAGAATTGGATTAGCTGTTGCTTGCGTAAATGCCTTGGCAGATTGAACAGTGGTTTTGAATTTTTCAGCAATTGGGGTCAAATTGTCTGCTTGCATACCTGCATCAGTTGCTTGATTAACCAATTCAGCAAACTCTTGTTCTGCTTTATGTAATTTTGCTTGTGCTGTTACTTCTGCACGAATGTCCGCCAATGGTTGGACGTTCGCCAAACCTTCTACATTATCCAAACGGATAAGGTGATAACCATATTGTGTTTTGATTGGTGCAGACACTTGCCCTTGAGCCAAACCTACCACCGCACGGTCAAATTCATCACCAAATACACCAACACTATAGCCAGTAATCTTACCACTTTGTGCTTTAGATGCAGGATCTTCAGAATATTGCTGCACTAAAGATGCAAAGCTTATGCCTGCTTTTAATTTAGCATTGATTTCATTTGCCAAAGCTTGTGCTTGTTCTGGGCTGTGTTTTTCTGTAGTGACCAAAATATGGCTGACTTCACGTTTGGCATCTTTACTATGTTCCGCCACATAGCGGTTGTATTGTGCTTGGATTTCTTCTTCGCTCACTTCAACCTTTTCAGCGAACTGTCTTGGTGATGCCACGACATAACTGACATCAACCGCAGCAGGCAAAATAAATTGCTTTTGATGTTGATCATAATAGGCTTTGGCTTGTGCATCAGTCGCAGTAAAATTCTGGGCAAACTGATTGAGATCAATCTCAGCAATATGGCTTACGCGTTCCTGTGCAAGCATTGCAATTAATGCTTGACGTGTATTGTTTGAATAAGGTGTTGCCTTGATGATACTATCCATCAATAAGGTAATTACATCTCGCTGACGTTGCGATGCAATCAGTTGATCCACACTCAAACCTTGTTGTTTTAAAATTGCTTCAAAACGTGCTTGTGAAAACTGACCATTTTCTTGAAAGTCAGGAATGGTACGCAAAATATCTGCAATCTGTGCATCACTAAGATTGATACCCAATTTGTCTGCTTGTTGTAATAAAAGCTGTTGCATAATCATTGCATTCAGCGTTTGTTCTTGTAATACAGCATCATTGATCAGTGAACTATCACCGTTTAGCATCTGTAGATAATCGCCACGTTGTTGATTGATACGCTGATCTAAATCCGTTTGGCTGATTTTCTCACCATTGACTTTGGCAGCGTATTGACTACCACCGTTAAAATACTGATCTACACCTGTTAATGCTAAAGGTGTCAAAAATGCCACCAATAAAACTTTACCCAGCCACCCACGCATCAAGCGACGAAACGTTTCCATAACAACTCTCAAAAAAACCGCAAAATAAGTGGCAATGTTACCGAAAAATGGCATTTAAACCAAGTAAAATCGGCTATTTTTCACAAATTTAATATCAAACTTAGTGCGGCTTAAATCCAAATATGGCTCATATATCAGATTTATTGCTTATTTTTAAATATCAGAAAACAAAAAAACGTATCATAAAGATACGTTTTTACTCAAGTAAGAAAACTAGAGCATAATTTTTTTGTATTGATAACAAAAACTTATGCAACAGAATCTTTCAAGTTTTTACCTGCTTTAAAGCTTGGTACTTTGCTGGCAGCGATTTGAAGTTCTTCACCAGTCTTAGGGTTACGACCTGTACGTGCAGCACGCTCTTTTACCATGAATGAGCCAAAGCCCACCAAAGTTACAGTGTCATTTGCTTTTAACGCATCGCTGATAGATTCCAAAGTTGCATCTAGGGCTTTACCCGCGTCAACTTTAGTTAATCCACTTTTTTGAGCAATTGCATCAATTAATTCTGACTTATTCATCAAAGATATCCTCTGGTTCGATTTTCAAATAGTTAGGCTATACCTGCCATGGCTCGCCATCTTGCTGTTATAGCAATAGCGAATACATAAAACAAGTATTCTCCTAGAAATTTCTCAAAAAACTTAAAAAATCCCACAATGGCAAGCATGATAGCTGATATCACAGTGCGTTAAAAGAGATTTTCATACTTTTTTATGAATTTTTTTCTTGTAATTTCAGGCATATTGCAAAGTTGAGATCAATATCACAGATACCTAAAAATTATCTTTATCATTCGACATTTTTTAATTTAATATTTTTATTTGAACCAATCTTGAAGCGACATCATGATTTGCTTAATCAACCGATAAGATTGTGATAAAATCATACAAATTCTTTACTTACAAAGCACATCTGTTACATCACCTATCCATAATAGCTCTTTTTTAGGCTTGACAGTCATGACTTTTTAGCCTTAAATCCGTACATCATTTCTTTGCAATCTGAGCCACTATGACTGAAGACCAAAAAAAAGCTGAACAACATACCGACAACACGCACATTGATGCACAATCTATCTTGATTGTTGCGGTAGAAACAGCTTTGTCTTATGTCATCAAAAATGACCGTGTTGCCAAATCTTATAGCACTCAATTCGAGCGTATGGCATTGCGAGTGCAATTTAATACTTACTATCCTTCTGCCAGAATCATCGCAACTTTTGATAAAAAAGGCTTATTGTTAGATTGGGAACAGGCATATACAAAATCAGAAAAAGCACCAGATATGATTATTTATGTATCGATGATGGATTTGATACGGATTTTACTTTTGGGTGACAATAAACGCATCAGAAATTTGCGTATTGGTGGAAAAACTGAATTACACCAAGATTTCAAAGCATTTTTAATCAGTATTACCTTACCTGCTGTACTCAGCGATTGGCGTAATTTACTCAGCATGACAACAGGCAGTGAAGTTGAAAATAAAACGCCTCGCCCGACTGCTAAACGCTTGGTTTCACAAATTGAATTACAACGCAAGCATATGCGTAAATTAGAAATTCGTGCTAAAGGCTACAAAAATGACTATTTACGTTTGAAACATCGCCATCGTATGCTCAGCATTGCTTATTGGGTAGTTATTGTCGCTATGGCAATCACTATTTTTGTTTTAGCAATGAAATAAAAAACTTACCAATAATCAAAGAGAGTGCTATACTCTCTTTGATGAAAAATCCAATAAGATTAATAGAAAAAATAAACTTGACTATTTTACTCTGAATTAATTATAATTCGTTTAATCCTTTTAGATGATTGAACTGGAATTTTCCTTTATGCGTCTAACTACTCGTGGGCGATATACCGTCACTGCAATGCTTGATTTGGCACTTCGACCTGCCGATCAGACCATCACTCTTTCGGAAATCGCTGCCAGACAAACTATTTCTATTGCTTATCTTGAGCAATTATTTTCTAAATTAAAACGCAACCAGTTGGTTACCAGTGTACGTGGTGCTAACGGCGGCTATAAGCTTGCACGTTCTGCTGATACGATTACTGTTTTAGAGATCATTGAAGCGGTCAATGAAAGCGTTGATGCGACACGTTGTGATCATCAAGGTAATTGCCAAAATGGTGCAATGTGCTTGACACATGACTTGTGGCACGGTTTATCTGCACATATTGAAAATTATTTAAGCAGTATTACCCTAGCCGACTTGATTAACCGTGAAAACGTACAAACTGTTGCTATACGCCAATCATCACATGATGATCTAGCCCATTTCCATGTTACAGGAACACATTAATTATGACTCGTTCAATGTATTTTGACTATGCAGCTACTACCCCTGTTTTACCTGAAGTGGCTGAAGCAATGATGCAAGCCCTTACTTTCGAAGGTAACTTTGGTAACCCTGCATCACGTTCACATGGTTACGGTTGGCAAGCTGAAGAAACAGTTGAAAACGCACGCCAACAAGTTGCAGATTTGGTCAAAGCTGATCCACGCGAAATCGTGTTTACGTCAGGTGCAACCGAATCAGACAACTTGGCAGTAATCGGTATCGCTGAGTTTTACAAAAATAAAGGCAAGCACATTGTTACGTCTAAAATCGAACATAAAGCAATTTTGGACACTTGCCGTTATTTAGAAACGCAAGGTTTTGAAATCACTTACATCGAGCCAGAACCACGCACAGGCTTAATCACGCCGGATATGGTCAAAGCAGTATTGCGTGAAGACACTATTTTAGTGTCTTTGATGATGGTCAATAATGAATTAGGTACTGTGACTGACGTTGCTGCGATTGGCGAATTAACCCGTGCCAACAAGACATTTTTGCACGTTGATGCTGCACAAGCTGCAGGTAAAGTCGATATCGATTTAAGCACCATAAAAGTAGATTTGATGAGCTTCTCTGCTCACAAAGCTTACGGTCCTAAAGGTATCGGTGCATTGTTTGTACGTCGTAATCCGCGTGTACGTTTGAAAGCAATGATTCACGGCGGTGGTCATGAGCGTGGTATGCGTTCAGGTACGTTACCAACGCATCAAATCGTGGGTATGGGTAAAGCATTTGAAATCATGGGTCAGACCATGCATGCTGAACAAGAACGCATCCGCAAATTACGTGATAAGCTGTGGAATGGCTTGGCAGATATGGAAGAAGTATATCTGAATGGTCATCCTACACAAAACGTGGCGAATTATCTCAATGTTAGCTTTAACTTTGTCGAAGGTGAATCATTGATGATGTCGCTTAAAGACATCGCTGTATCAAGCGGTTCTGCGTGTACATCTGCCACTTTAGAGCCATCTTACGTATTGCGTGCTTTAGGTTTATCTGATGAATTGGCTCACAGCTCAATCCGTTTTAGCTTCGGTAAATACACCACTGAAGCAGAAATTGACCATGTCATCGAAGTCACTCGCAATGCAGTACAAAAATTACGTGAATTGTCACCACTTTGGGATATGTACAAAGACGGTATTGATCTCAACAGCGTAGAATGGCAAGAACACTGATTCTCAAAATCTAAGTCAAGTTTACCCGCTTATAGTATCAAAACCTGCCAGTAACTTGACTTAAGCAGTATTAAATTTTTTGGAATATTTGGAGCAAAATCATGGCATATTCAGAAAAAGTCATCGATCATTATGAAAATCCACGTAACGTTGGCGTGCTTGATAAAGACGCAGAAAATGTCGGTACAGGCATGGTCGGTGCACCAGCTTGCGGCGATGTGATGCGTTTACAAATTCAAGTCAATGACAATGGTATTATCGAAGAAGCACGCTTCAAAACTTATGGCTGTGGTTCTGCGATTGCATCAAGTTCATTGGTAACAGAATGGTTAAAGGGCAAAACTTTGGATGAAGCTCAAGCCATCAAAAACCTTGACATTGCTAACGAGTTGGCTTTACCGCCAGTGAAAGTACACTGCTCAGTATTGGCAGAAGACGCAATCAAAGCAGCGATTGACGATTATCGTCAAAAGCAAGCGAAATAATGCTATAATTGTAAAGTTAAAAAACACTTGTGATAAAGATTTTGCAAGTGTTTTAACCAATTTAAATGAAAAATATCATAGGGTGAAATACGATGATTTACTTAACAGAAAGTGCTGCTAACCATGTTGCCAATTTTTTGAAAAATCGTGGCAAGGGTGAAGGCATTCGTGTTGGAGTAAAAACATCGGGCTGCTCTGGCTTGGCTTATGTACTTGAATTTGTAGATGATACCAATCCACACGATCAAGTTTTTGAGCATTTTGGGGTAAAAGTTTTTGTTGATCCAAAAAGTTTGGTTTATCTCAATGGCTTAGAAATGGACTATGTTAAAAATGGTCTGAACGAAGGCTTTGAATTTAACAACCCAAACCAAAAAGGCGAATGTGGCTGTGGTGAATCATTCACGGTTTAATGAAGCGACCAAATCTGTATCAAATACCCTGTAACTTTTGAGCATTGAAATGAATTTTTTTGAATTATTTGCCCTACCTGAACAATTAAATCTTGACGCAGCCGAGTTAAAGCAAAAGTATTTACAATTACAACAACAATATCACCCTGACCAACAAGCCAGCCAGCAAGATGCTAACCTGGAAAAATCCAGTGAAATCAATCATGCTTATCAAACTTTATTGCATATTGATAGCCGAGCAGCATATTTACTACAATTACAAAAACAAGACTTTGGCTTAGAGCAATCGATTCATGATTTTGAGTTTTTACAATCGGCTTTGGAGTTGCGTGAACAATTAGAAGAAGCCACAACCAGTGAACAATTGCAAAATTTACGTCAAGAAATCGCCCAATGGGTTGATGGTCTAACCCGTGAATTTCAACATGATTTTAATGATCAAGATTGGGGCGAAGCCCGTGATACGGTACGTAAATTACGCTTTTTCCGTCATGTATTACAAGATATTGATCAAGCAGAAGACCGTTTGTTTGATGCGGAACAATATGATTTAGATGATGAGTTTTAAGTTTTTATTTTTGATAGTTTTTTACAGTACAATCTAATCGGTAATTATAGGCATCGCATGGCACTTTTACAAATCGCAGAACCTGGGCAATCCGCTAATCCACATGAACATCGTATTGGAATTGGGATTGACCTTGGTACGACCAATTCACTTGTGGCAACGGTACGCTCTGCTCAACCTGTGGTGCTTGCAGACGACGCTGGACACAATTTATTGCCTTCTGTGGTACATTATGCCGAAGACAAAACCATTGTTGGCTATGCTGCCAAAGATTATCTAGAAAGTCATCCTGAAAATACCATTGTATCCGTAAAGCGTTTTATGGGTCGCTCCAAAGCTGACATTCGTTTTCAACATCCCTACACGCTGCATGGCAATGACAATCAAATGCCAAGCTTTGCCACAGCACAAGGCGATAAAACTCCTGTGGAGATTTCCGCTCAGATTTTGGCAGTATTAAAACAGCGTGCATTACAATCTATTGAACATGACATCACAGGTGCAGTGATTACCGTGCCTGCCTATTTCGATGAAGCACAACGTCAAGCGACTCGAGATGCGGCACAATTGGCAGGTTTAAATGTACTGCGTTTGCTCAATGAACCGACTGCTGCTGCGGTGGCGTATGGTTTGGATGAAAATTCAGCGATTACAGAACAGCAAAACTTTGCTATTTATGATTTGGGTGGCGGTACTTTTGATATTTCGATTTTAAAATTTAGCCAAGGCGTGTTTGAAGTCTTGGCAACAGGTGGTCATACTGCTTTGGGCGGTGATGATATCGACCGTTTGTTATTAAAACATTTAAAACAACAATGGCAATTGGGCGATTTATCCAATCATCAACATGCGGTGCTTTTACAGCTCACCAAGCAAGCCAAAGAACAATTGACCGATGCGGAACAGACCGACATTGTTTTTGAAAATCATCAATATAATTTAAGTCGTGCGCATTTTGCCACCATTATTCAAGCGGTGACTGAACGCACTTTGCAAGTCTCGGCTCGAGTATTGCGTGATGCAAAATTGAGTATTACTGATATTGATGCGGTGATTTTGGTCGGTGGTTCAACGCGTAGTCCTGCCATTCAGAATGCGGTACAAGATTACTTTAAAAAACAACCTTTGTGCAGTATCAATCCTGATGAAGTCGTGGCACTCGGTGCGGCCATTACCGCCAATCAATTGGTTGGTAATCAAAATGATGGACATTTGTTGCTTGACGTGACGCCATTATCACTCGGTCTTGAGACTATGGGGGGCTTGGTCGAGCGGATTATTTCTCGTAATACTGCTATTCCAATTACACGTCGCCAAGAATTTACCACTTATCAAGATGGACAATCTGCCATGTTGATTCATGTGGTTCAAGGTGAGCGTGATTTAGTCGAACATTGTCGTTCACTCGGACGATTTGAACTGCGTGGCATTCCGCCAATGGTTGCAGGTGCTGCACGTATTGAAGTCACTTTCCAAGTCGATGCGGATGGTTTGCTTAATGTTTCTGCGCGTGAAACGACCAGTGATGTACAAGCCCACATCAATATCAAGCCATCTTATGGTCTGTCTGATGCTGACACCGAACGTCTATTGTTAGAAGGCTTTGAGTTTGCTGAGCAAGATAAGCATGCTCGCCATTTACAAGAAGTCAAAGTTGAAGCACAACGTGAGCTTGAAGCATTAAGACAAGTGCTTGCCAAAGAACAAGTAGACTTACTTGCTGATGATAGTCAAGCTTTGCAACATGCTATGCAAGCGTTATCGCAAACTTTACAAGGCGATGATTTGACTGCAATTGAAAATGCGGTACAAGATCTAAAAATTCATAGTGATGAACTTGCTGCCAAACGCATGAATCACCACATTAACCAAGCCCTTAAAGGCACAAAAGTGGATGATTGGGCGAGTTTTAGCCAAAATAAGGAGTAACCCATGCCTCGTATTAAAGTGTTACCACACGCTGATTTTTGCCCGAACGGTGCTGAATTTGAAGTGGCAGCGAACAGTAATTTATGTGAAAGTTTACACGAACACGGTGTAAAAATTGAACATGCGTGTGATATGTCTTGTGCATGTACCACTTGTCATGTCATTGTACGTCGTGGCTTTGATTCGTTGAAAGAAATGAATGATGTCGAAGCGGATTTGCTAGACCGTGCTTGGGGTTTGGAAGCGGATTCTCGCTTGTCTTGCCAAGTGATTGTGACTGATGAAGATTTGGAAGTAGAAATTCCAAAATACACCATCAATCATGCTTCTGAAGGCAGTCATTAATTTTTTGATAAAATTAATCTGTAAAATTAAGCCTTAGTATTTCATCATGCTAAGGCTTTTTTGTGGTCAGAATTTTTTGCTTAATTGACGTATTTGCTTTAACATTTAATCTATTTTAAATCTTTATTCAAACTAGGTAAAAACATGCAAATCTATTTGGTGGGCGGTGCAGTTCGAGATCAACTATTAGGACGTGAGGTCACCGAGCGTGATTATGTGGTGGTTGGTGCGACTGCTCAGCAATTATTAGATTTGGGATACCAAGCTGTAGGCAAAGATTTTCCTGTTTTTTTGCATCCTGAAACAAAAGAAGAATATGCCCTTGCTCGAACCGAACGCAAAAATGGACATGGTTATCAAGGTTTTGAATTTTTTGCAGCACCCGATGTGACTTTAGAGCAAGATTTATTACGTCGTGATTTGACTATTAATGCTATGGCAATGGACGATAATGGACAAATTTTTGACCCTTATCAAGGACAGCACGATTTGGCACAAGGCATTTTACGCCATGTATCAGATGCTTTTATTGAAGATCCTTTGCGAGTTTTTCGTGTGGCACGTTTTGCTGCCAAGCTCAATTTTAAAGTTGCACCTGAAACTATGCAATTGATGCAAAAAATCAGTCAATCTGGAGAATTACAACATCTTTCAGCAGAGCGTATTTGGAAAGAAACTGTGCGTGCTTTGGCGGAATGCAATGCAGCAGTTTATTTCCAAGTTTTATATGATTGTGGTGCGTTGCAAGTTTGGTTTCCTGAAGTTGCTGCCTTGTTTGGCGTGCCACAACGTGCTGCTTATCACCCTGAAATTGACAGTGGCATTCATACTTTAATGACCATACAAAAAGCCTGTGAATATGATTTTGATGTGATCGTGCGTTTTGCTTTGCTGTGTCATGATTTGGGTAAAGCACTTACACCAAAAGATGAATTACCACGTCATCTGATGCACGAAGAACGAGGACTTGCCCCAACACAGGCTTTATGTGAACGTTTAAAAGTCCCAACTGAATTTAAGACGGTCGCTTCGAAAGTCTGCGAACATCATCTCAAATCGCATCGACTATTTGAAATGACTGCATCAAGTATTTGGAAATTATTAAAAAGTTTAGATATTTTACGTCGTCCGCAACACGTCACTTATTTTGCTCAAGCGTGTCTGTGCGACAGCCAAGGACGTTTAGGTTTAGAACAACGCCCTTATCGTCAAGCGGATAAAATTTTACAGATTGCTGAACGCTTGCAGGAACAACACATCGCCATTCCAACACATTTGCAAGGCGTACAAATCGCTGACTATATGCAACAACAGCGTGTATTATTGGTTAAAGATTTTATTGCTTGTGACCAAGATTTTCAAAATTATCAACATCGTAAACAACAGCAGATTACTTTTGATATTCAAGGTAGTCAAGGCAATAAAGAAAATGTTGTGTTGGATACTTTATATGATTATCTTGTATCTATCAGCCAAGAGCAAAATACACCACAAAAAATGCTGATTAAAAATAGTTTAAATCATCAATTAAATATCGAGTTTGATTTAGTGAACTATCAACTGACACATAATCAAGACCAAACATTTACATTAGATAATTTTTATCAAGTATGGTGCTGTATCTATCAGTTCTTTGATGAAAATTTTTAATTTAATGTCTTGATTTAGTATAGTAAGTATAATGATAGGTATTATACTTACCCAACTATGCTTAAAATAAGGCTTTTTCTAACTTAAAACGTGGTTGCATAATACCATCAAGGTAAACCTCTTCAGTAAACATAGTGAGTGGTCTTACCCAAATCCCATAATCACCATATAATGCTTGATAAACCACGAGTTGTTCTAAAGTTTCAGAGTGCTGAGCCACAGACAATACCTGATAAAGCTTACCTTTATAATGACGATAAATGCCTTTTTGAAGACCCAAAATACGTTCAGTAGACATCAGTCATCCTTTTCAATGCGATTTTTATTTATACGGACAATACTGTCTTTACTTAATGGCACCGCACCATCTAAATCTGTACGCTCTTTTTGAATCTTAATACGCGTAATGGTTTTTTCCATTGCCTCAATCAATTTTTCATACTCATAAGCTTGTACTTTGTCTAGATTTACCATCAAATTAAAGCCTTTATACTCATAATCATACCAGCGATGATACCTTTCAATTGCGACATCATAACGTTCTACCACCTGCCATGACTGTACAACTTCATTGATCCCTTTCAATCTTAGTGGCTGATTTTTAACACATAAAAAAGTATCTTTGATTAAGTTGAATGTTTCTTCTGAAACAAAGATTTGTCCAGCTTCAGCTGCCGCTTGTAAACGTGCTGATAAATTTGCATCTCGTCCAATAATGGTATAAGCCATACGGTGTGTTGTACCGTAGTTCCCTACGTGGCAATATCCAGTGGCAATCCCAATGCGGATATGTAATGAGGTAAAACCCATTTTTGCCCAACGCTCACGCAAAATACGCATTTGTTGTTGCATTGCCACTGCCATATCAATGCATGCAATCGCATCGGCTTTTACACCACGGCTATTTGGATCACCGAAAAATAATAATAATCCATCTCCCATGAACTTATCTACCGTTGCACCATAATGCTTGGCGATTTCAGTCATGTGTTTAAGATAATCATTAAGTAAGAACGCCAAATCATCGGGAATTAATTTTTCAGATAAGTCAGTAAATCCTTCAATATCTGAGAAAAATACTGTAAGTTTACGGCGTTTGTATTCTATTTTTGCTTTGATTTCACCTTGAGCAATAGATTGCCAAACTTGCTCTGGTGCATAACGTGCCAACTGATTATTTAAGCGAAAATACTCTTCTATTTCTGCTTCATAACGCTTGTTCTGCTCATTAATTTCTACAAAGCGATTATTCTGATAATAGTTATTAATAATGATTTGCATCAATAGAAGTACAATCGAGATGATACTTAATGCAGATGTTGAATTGGTGAAATAAAGATTTTTTGGCAAATCTGAAATAAGAAAAAATGTATAAAATCCAAATAATAGCACCAAAGGCGAAAAATAAATAAAAACTTTATTCACTCGTCCTACAATCGCAATAAAAAATAAGCCAGCAATAATAATCAAACTAGGAATAATTTTAGCATGCAATGCAGCAATAAATATCCCTGCAATCAGCACATCATTAAAAAATGAAAAATCATTACGTGTCTTTCGCCCATAATGATATCCAATCTTATTTAAATATTTAGACTCAAAAAATAATAAGGAAGCAACGATGGGAATAGCCAAAAAACTATGCAGATGCACGTTTGGCTCAAGGATAAATGCTAAACCAACAAGTAATGATAAGGATAGATAAGCAAATATACGAGATACTTGCTTAAATTGATATGAGCTTTTATTAAAAATGTTATCCATACCGACCAACTAAAGGTTTAGTACATCCTTGTTTCGTATTCAATTAATCCATACGCCAATCAAACGGCATATCACCCTGCCCACGCAATGCAAGCATAAGTGTCTGACGCATATGCGCAAGTACATCACTGCGATAAGGCACTGCAGTAAGACCAAAAACAGGTTTTGGCCATGCAACGTCATTCTGATAACGCACGATATGATGGAAATGCAACTGAGGTACCATATTACCCAACGCTGCAACGTTCATTTTATCAGCACGAAATACACGAGATAATTGGCTAGATAACCAGCTTGACTCACGTAAAAATTGTGCCTGATCTGCAGGGCTTAATTCGTAGAGTTCGCTGACTCCTGCAACGCGAGGAATCAAAATAAGCCAAGGAAATTGCATATCATTCATCAAACGACAGGTACATAAAGGAAAGTCGCCAACGTAAAAACTATCTTGTGCAAGCTGAGGATGTAATGTAAACATAGGATGAAATCTAATAAATATATCAATGACTGGTTTGCTTATCTTACCACATCAAAACATAAAACATAGCTTAAAATTAGCTAAAATAAACGAATTTGAATAAAATAGACAAAAGATGCACAATTTTATATATGACTTTAGTCGTATTTTTTTCGTCATATATTGGTTTTAAGATAAAGAAAATAATAGATTAGCTGTAAATGGTATATTTTTCAAAAGCTTAAATTATATTAACATCATGATATTGCAAGATTTGTTACCATGCAATACCATGATATAAAATATAATATCATTACACAGTGTCGGCTTTTACACGCTGAATATCGGCACCCAACGCACGTAGTTTTTCTTCGACATGTTCATATCCACGATCGATATGATAAATGCGGTCTACTAAAGTCTCACCTTCTGCTGCCAATGCTGCAATCACCAATGAGAACGATGCACGTAAATCAGTTGCCATGACGGGTGCAGCTTGTAATTTCTCGACGCCAACGACCACCGCATCATGCCCTTCAACATGAATGTTTGCACCCATACGGCAAAGCTCTGGGACGTGCATAAACCGGTTTTCGAAGATGGTTTCCGAAATTTTTGCTTCTCCATCGGCAATCGCATTCACCGCCATAAGCTGGGCTTGCATATCTGTTGGAAAATCAGGGTGTGGTAAAGTACAGAAGCTGACGGCCTTAGGACGTTTACCTTGCATATCTAGCTCAATCCAATCGTCACCTGTACTCACCACAGCCCCCATTTCTTGGAACTTCTCTAGTACAGCTTCCATTAGTTCAGCACGAGTATGTGTTGTACGGATTTTACCACCTGTAATGGCTGCAGCTGCAAGATAAGAGCCCGTTTCAATACGGTCAGCAACCACTGCATATTCACAGCCATTGAGTTTTTCAACACCTGTTACGACAAGCGTATCCGTGTCAATACCTTCAATTTTTGCACCCATCTTATTTAGCAAATGAGCCAAATCCGTAATTTCAGGCTCACGTGCAGCATTGCGAATCGTGGTTACACCCTCAGCCAATACCGCAGCCATCAAGATATTTTCTGTACCACCAACTGTCACCATGTCGAAAATCACTTCGCCACCTTTTAAGCGACCATTGACCTTTGCATTTACATATCCAGCTTCGACTTCAATCTCTGCACCCAATGCTTCCAAAGCTTTTAGATGCTGATCTACAGGGCGTGAACCAATCGCACAACCACCAGGCAAAGATACTTTTGCCTCGCCATAGCGTGCCAATAGTGGACCTAACACCAAAATCGATGCACGCATGGTTCTCACCAATTCATACGGTGCAAATTGATTATTTAAAGTGCTTGTATCAGCAGTCACTGTATCATCCTGATAAGTCATGGTGATACCCAAACCTGCAATAAGCTTTACCAATGTATCTACGTCTTTCAAACGTGGTACGTTGGTTAATTTAATAGGTGTTTCTGCCAAAATCATGGCCGCAAGCAAAGGCAAGGCTGCATTTTTCGCACCAGAAATACGCACTTCACCATTAAGTGGTTTACCACCACGAATCAAAAACTTATCCATGCTTATACTCCAAACACACTTTGTTTTTTCCATTCATCAGGCGTCATGGCACGAATCGTCACGGCATGTACTTCACCCGATGTAATATATTGATTCAATGGTGCATAAACAGCCTGCTGACGAGCGACAGTGCGTTTGCCGTCAAAACAGCTATCCACAATACGTAAGTCAAATTTGCCGCCTTCTCCTTTTACCTGAATATCGGCTTGTGGAAAGGCTTGGATTAAAATTTCGTGAAGTTGTTCTGAGTTCATCAGCTAAAAAAGTCCAAAAAGTGACAATCAATAACCACCCATTATACTATGATATGTGCTTTTCTTATAGCGAGATAGTGAGATTTTTTACAAAACTGTGACTTAAAAGACCAGATAGCACTGAAAATTTTGTGCATGACATTTCTCATAAATGAACCAACGATAATATTGCACTGAAATAACAAATATTTTTAGACTTTAGAGAGTTGCCAAATATTCATTTTTCTGTTAAAAATTAGCTTGCTTGGATGCCCAAGAATACCAATCAGGAGCCTAACTCATGTCACAATTTTTCACCAAAACCGCACTCTGCTTTGCTTTAAGTACAGTTCTTTTTACCCATTCGGCGAATGCTGCCCCTGCATTGACCTATAACGCTGCCAAAGCCACACAAGTCACAAAACAAACCGCAAATGCTTATCTTGAGATTGATACCAAAGCTTTTGGTGACAATCTTGAAGCGATGAAAACCCATTTACAAGGCAAAGCCAAAATCTGTGCCATTCTCAAAGCTGATGCCTATGGCAATGGTATTGATAATTTGATGCCAACTGTGATTGCTCACAAAATTCCATGTATTGGGATTGCCAGCAATGAAGAAGCCCGTATCGCTCGTGCTCACGGCTATAAAGGCGTAGTGATGCGTGTTCGTACATCTACGTTAGAAGAAATCAAAAATGGTATGCAATACAACATCGAAGAATTATTCGGCAATTTAGATGCGGCGACCGCTGCCAATACTTATGCCAAATCTGTTGGTAAAAAAATCCGTTTCCACCTAGGTCTAAACTCAGGTGGTATGGATCGTAACGGTTTGGATATGAGTACCGCTCAAGGCCCAGCTCAAGCGGTGGCTTTGACAAAATTGTCTAATTTGCAATTGGTCGGTATCATGACGCACTTCCCTGTTGAAGACAAAGCGGATGTATTAAAAGGTTTAGAAGTTTTTAAATCTAATACCGATTGGCTGATTGCGAATGCAAAACTTGACCGTAGTAAATTAACCATTCATGCGGCAAATTCTTTTGTCAGTTTACATGTGCCTGAAGGTTGGTTTGATATGGTTCGTCCAGGTGGGATTATTTATGGTGAGCCTGTTTATGAACGCCCAGAATACAAATATATTATGTCTTTTAAAACCCACGTTGCTGCGGTAAATTTCTATCCAAAAGGTTCAACTGTAGGCTATGACCGCACTTATACTTTGACCCGTGATAGTTATTTGGCGAATTTGCCGATGGGTTATTCTGATGGTTATCGCCGTGTCTTTACCAATAAAGGGCATGTATTGATTGCAGGACAGCGTGTACCAGTGGTTGGTAAAGTATCGATGAATACTACTATGGTTGATGTCACTGATATTCACGACCAAGTCAAAGCAGGCGATGAAGTGGTATTGTTTGGTAAGCAAGACAATAGCGAAATCACCCAAGCTGAAGTCGAAGATATCAACGGTGCATTATTGGCAGATCTTTATACCGTTTGGGGTAATTCAAATCCTAAATTTAATAAAGATTAACTCTTCATTTATATTGAATATAAAAAGAAAATCACTGCTGTGGTTTTCTTTTTGCTTTAAGGTATTGTTTGATTAAAAATGAATGATTTAAATGAAAACTGGAAACCTGAATTTGGCTCTATCATTTTATGGTTGGCTATGGATAAGCATGGAAAAATAGCTTTGATGATTAATAATTGTTGGGGTGATATTCCAAAAATATTATTATCTCAAGCCAACATCAACAATACGATTAATGATTTAATAGATTATCTTTATGAAGAGTCGCTATCCCACCCTAACAAAATTAAAAATAAAAATGGTGAATTTGAATTGGATTTATATGGTTTTTGGCTCAATAAGAATATAAAAAATCATCATGAAAAATATCATGAATTAACCCAAACTTTTCTTGAAAGTAAAGATAAAACGGCTTGTGATTTAAATTTTGTCATCAACAAAGGTCTATATATTTATCAAGCCATTGAAGGTGACCAACAAGGCGATGATTATCCGATTGGTTATCACGGACACACTCAAATGGGTGATTATTATCGTTATCTTATCCCAAAAATATATCTAAATATTGATGAAATCCCAAAAGAATTATGGTGTGGTATTGCTGTATCAAAAGATTTAGATTTTTCAAAAGATAGGATTATCTTTAATACGAATATGAATGTACATTTTACAGATTTATTAAATAAAGAAATCAAATAATATCTACCAAATCCCCCAACCGTTTATCAGCATGTTTTTGCAACATCATATCGATGATATTTTGCCAATATTGCCGCTGTTGATGATTTTCAAAAATAGATTTAGGCATGATAGGAATAGGCATTTGACAATGCTGTATTGCCCAATCTTGATAATTATCCGCTATAAATGCTTTTTTTCCGACCAATATCTCATAAATCAGTAAACCCAAAGCATAAATATCACTTTTCACAGTTTTTGCATGACCATGAAATAATTCAGGTGCCATATAACTTGGTGTGGCGTGACGGCTAAAGCTATTGTTATTTTGATTTAAATTCTCTAAAGTTAATTTTTCAATTAATGCAAAATCAATTAATCTCAACTCAAAACCACTTTCACCAAATTGCATAAAATGTGATAACTTAATATCAACATGAATACAATCCATCTGATGTAATTCATAAATTATAAATATTATTTTTTTGATTAACATGATTTTTTGTGAGAGATTGAATCTTAAAATATTTATATTCTTGTATTTTGGCATAATTATGATTTGTTCAGCACAAACATTTAAACTTTTTAAAACATCAAAGTTTTCAATTTTAATCTCTGTAATACTGTGTTTTAATACTGAATCAACATGTAATAAACGCAGTTTATTTTTTAAATATTTTATATTTTTAATTTCTTGTAAAAATAAAGCGTGTTGCATTTCATCCGCATCAAGCGTTAAAGCTTTTATTATATGATTTTCATCTACAGAAAAAATCATCTGCCCTTGTCGCTGACAGATGATTTTTATATTATTCAAATTGATATCTTGCATGGTACTATTTTCAATGATTCTATGAATTTAAAATCATCGATACATATTGCTGTTCTGCCAAAAGTTGATTTAAACAACGTTCCAAAGTTTTCCCAATACGAGCATGGATCTCAATATTCGACAGCCTTGGCCAAGTTGCTCGCTCACCTTCTCTCTGCAACCGTTTAAATAATGGCAAAGTCGGATTTTGTAACATATAACCATAATGTCTTAAACTATAATCACCGACAATATTAATATCACCATAATAACGCTGACCAATAATGCCGTAACCATGATCCAGTAATCGCTGTGCAAAAGGCATACTATCCAAATGTGTACGGGCAAAATCCATGGCTTCCAAAGCTGCACCACGACTCTGATGACGCAACAAACGGCTCGGCCAACTCAAAAAGTTTTTGCGGTAACGTTGTGCATCACTTTGCATAAATGGCACGATATGCGGATTGACCTGACTGGCGATACTGTAATTGATATTATACAGCTTTGCCATTTTGTCCTGTGGAAAATCACTGCGTACGCTGCCATCCACCCAACGCACACCCGACATATATGGTGTATATTCACCATCGGCACGTTTGGTGGTGAGTTTGACTGCTGGGAACATAAATGGCACAGCACAAGATGCCAAACAAGCACTCCAGATTAACAAATCTGGTGCAGTAATTTCATTCATGATTTGTGGCTGACGCTCTACGCTATACGGTGCAACCACGATAGATACTTTTCGTTGTGAGCAAGCTGTTGCTTCAGCGAAAGTATATTCGCCCAAATTTTTACGCAAAAAGTTCTTGAGTGCATGAATATCGGCAATACCGCCCCGATCTTTGATGATATTCACCACATCACGGAATTTAAACGCATATTCATAAAAGCCATCGCCATTCAACAAATCTATCAACTGTTCATCATCATGAGTTGCCATCATGCCTGCAACCAATGCACCAGAGCTTGCTCCTGAGAATACTTTGGGTAATAAATCTTGTTCAAATAGTGCCTTGCACACGCCACTATGGAATAAACCTAAGGTTGCACCACCTGATAACATCATGGCAGGCTGACCATAAGCACTACTCGCCCCTTGAAAATAAGTGACTTTTTCATCCAAATTAAAAGCGGTAAAAGCATCCGATGCGACGTATTCAAAAGCTTGGCAGACGCTATCAATATAATCTTCAATGATTTTTTTTGTACCGACAAAGGTATGAGTAAATAATAAAGGATGAGCAATATTACCAATATCAAAACTCAAACCTTCACGTAAATATTGAGCTAAAGCAAGCTGTTGATCGGGATTTTTTTGTAAGCGTGTAATGCGTGCATAACGTTGCCCAATCAGCTCATAATCATAATAAGAAGATTGATTTTCAAATTTCCAAGCTTCTCGCCCTGTGATACGATCCAACTCTAGGGCAGTGTTTTTCCATTCTTGATAAGTTTGTGCTTGGGACAAATCTTTTTCTAATTGTGTTGCCACATAACGCTGATGTGCCGATAGTTTCGAACGTTTTAATAAAGATAGTGCCGACATTATACTCACCAAACTGTATAAATCATATTATTGAAATTAGAGCATAACATAATCGTATTTTGGTTGGGTAATTTTTAGTTTGAAATATAGTTTTTTCGGTGATGATTTTTAGACTTTGTGGTCATTTTTTGCTACATTAAACAGATATACATTTTCATTTGCTTTTCATTTCAGGATAAATAATGAGCCAGATTGATTTAACTGCCCAAACACAGCTTGTATTGCAACAAATTGTTGAATTATTACAAAAAAATCAAATACAGAAAATAAACAATGACTTCTCCGCCTTGGCTTACACATGGAAAAATCAGCAACTTTATCCGATTACGCAATTGAAAAAAATTTATTTGGATGATTTAAAAGGTATTGATGTACAAAAAAATAAAATCGTGCAAAACACAGTGCAATTTTTACATGGTTTTCCTGCTAATGATGTATTGCTGACTGGTGCAAGTGGTACGGGAAAATCATCTTTGGTACGTGCTTTGCTCACCGATTATGCCGAGCAAGGTTTGCGTTTGATTGAAATTGAACGTGATGATCTCAAAGACTTGCCTTTGATTCGTGACTTGATTCAAAACCGCCCTGAAAAATATATCATCTATTGTGATGATATGGCATTTAATGCCGAAGATGAAAATTATCGTAGTCTAAAAAGTGCGTTGGATGGTTCATTGCAATCGGGCTTGGATAATATGCTGATTTATGCCACCAGCAATCGCCGTCATTTATTGCCTGAATTTATGCATGAAAATATCCCTATTCGTGTGGTCGATGTACCGCAATATACTGAATTGCATCCGCAAGAAGCCATTGAAGAAAAGATTTCTTTATCCGATCGTTTTGGTTTATGGCTATCGTTTTATCCGACCGAACAAGATTTATATTTGCAAATCGTCGAGCATTGGTTAAAGCAAGCCCAATTAGACATGACCGCAGAGGTTAAAGCTCAAGCTTTACAATGGGCTCAAATGCGTGGGCAACGTTCGGGGCGCAGTGCTTATCAATTTGCCAAACATTATATTGGTCAGCAGGCGTTGAAAAATATAAATAACCCTGTCTAACACGCCAATCCGCTAAAATTTAAAATACACCTAAAACCCAAAACCAAACGCCCTGTCAATGCTATCATACATTCACAGGGCGTTTTTTAGCTATATTCACCCGATTCAAACTCTCTACGCACTGGCGGTGCGGATAAGATAGCATCTACATCTAAACTGGCAATAAAAGCAACTAACTCTTCAAACATTTCACGATACACTTGGAACTGCTGTTCAAAAGGTGCTGATGGCGTATAGCTTTGTCCATTTTCTTGCCAACGCTTTTCCATACGCTTGCTTCCTTCTATCCATCTTTTTGCTTGTTGCAAATATTCTTGACGATATTGCTCAACTCGCTGTGGGTAATCAGGTTGTTTGGTCAAATATGCCAAATGTAGCATAGTTAGAGTTTCATAACCAACCGCATGCCAGACAGGATCTGATAGCTCATAGGGTCTTAAATGTTCATTGTGCAGACAGTTATCATACAACTGATACAGCGTTTGTAAATCATGACAGGGTGCCATCATATAGCTTAACATATCAAAGCTTTGTTCGATAAATGCTTCATACTGAGCTTTGCTAGTAATAGATATTTTATAATAATTTTTATCCTCTTTAGATATTTAAAAAAACTCGCATATCTGATCAATAATTTATTTGTGCTTGGTAAAAAATATTGCTTCTCTCCTAAATACCTATCTGATATACCATGTCTCGGAATATCATTAATATAAATAGTTACTGAACTTGATACCTCAGGTAACAGCTTATTAGAAGTTTTGTCATATCGTATTTCGGCAGAAATTGACAAAACCAGTTGAATTCTTTCGGTGTTAAATACATAAGCTGTATTAGACAGTTTTTTTTCCTTTTAGCTTTCGTTGTTTTATTTGGGCTTTGAACAAGTCATTGGTATATTTCTTGAATAATGATTTATCCTCCAATACCGTTTCTTCATCTTGTTTGTTAACGTCTTCAAATGATTTGATTTTGTCTTGCCACATCGTCATGTTATAGGAGATGAAGTCATCCCAATCCACCAAGCTATCATCTTGGTAAACTTGACCGTTAGGTAAGAATACGGCGGACAATTCATCGTGTCTGACGACTAGATTATTTTCCCGAGCGGATTTAACAATCACGGCTGCAAATATCGTCTCTATATCAGGCGGTACAAAACTAAAATCTACGATAGTATGTGTACCATAGACTTCTTCTAAGCTATCTGCAAAGTATGTGTACATATCCACAATATCATTGTCATAGAACTGTTTGGCTTGTTTGGCAAAGTTCTGTACGGCATTGGCTAAATTGATAAAAGCTGGGTCGATGGCATCTAGCTCATACTCTTCAATTTGCTCTTGCATCTCGACTGCTTCATCATAGCTATGTGGCACGCCATATTTGGCATTCCATACCACAATTCCTGCAAAACTCATAGATTATTCCTAAATTTTTAAATAAATTAATGTTATGATATTATAAAGTAATTTTACAAAAAGCCAATAGAGTAAATTATCAGCTATGCTTTTGTTGTGATATTTATAATTTTTTGATATTTAAACTATTTTGCCAAACATTATATTGGTCAGCAGGCGTTAAAAAACAGAGATTAAAATTTTTCAAATTTTAATCAAAAAAATGACAGGACGAATCCTGTCATTTTTTGGTTTTAGCAGCGGTTAGAAACGTGTTTCTAAAGCGACTGCATTTTCATCGCCCATGATGTCTTGTGGTAAGAACACCACAGAACCGCCATGGTTAATAACTAGGTGAATGATTTCACCAACTACGTCGTCAGTAACGTTTTCACCATGTGCATTTTCCACTAGTTGGATCGTTTGGTTTTCTTCATTGATGATCGCTGGTTGAATAAAACCTTGGCGAACGAACAATTTTTCACCATTACCTTGGAAAGCTGACTGATAAATCGTTTGTAAATCAGTGCGTAACAAGTTATTGCCACGTGCAGCATCAATTTCGCCTTTGGCATTTTGATGCAATTGAGTACGATACTCATCGATTGCTGTTTGGATACTGTCAATGATGTGTGCTGCTGAGCCATCTTCCAATTGTGTTACGTTATCTACACCTGCAATGATGTTGTTTGCACGGTCGCATACATCTTTATATAGCAAAAGAAATTAATAAATGGCACAAATCCACATAAAATAGAAGAACAGGGTATCAATACAATCTAAACGC
>NZ_JBHFHK010000015.1:0-39357 GCF_041928215.1 Hubeiibacter jixunmingi
TGAGAATGAAATTAGTGGCAGGATTTATAAATTGGCAAGTTAATCGCTAAATTTACATTTTCGAAAGAGGTCTAATACCTTTTTTGTTGTGCTTTGCGTGCCTTGAGCATTTTAGTATTCTCCAATAATTTAATTTTTGGATAACTTTCTTTGTAAACTATAACAAATCGCCATCAATAACATACTTATCCCAAAAGTGAGATTTAATAGCCTAGAGTGTTCATGCCCCAAAACACTCTCTTGAAACATCATCCCAACACTTATGACGGCAATCAACCAAAATAGCACGCTTAAAATTTTTACAACTTTAAGGGATAGTTGTGAAGATTTAGGCATGACTATTCTCACTGCTATTGTGGTTTGTATTATACGAAAAATTATTCATATTAGAATACTTTAGACCAACTTTAAGTTATGTTAAACTAAGTACAATTTTATTGTTGCACTCAAGCGATTATTATGACCACTTTTCAACCTGAATATCAAGCCAATCAAATTGAGCCAGAAATCCAACAAGATTGGGAAAAACGCCAAACTTTTAAAGTAGCTGATCATGCTACAGGCAAAAAACGCTATATTTTATCGATGTTCCCTTACCCAAGTGGCAAGCTACATATGGGACACGTGCGTAACTATACCATTGGCGACGTTTTAAGCCGTTTTTATCGTTTAAAAGGTGAGCAAGTTCTACAGCCAATGGGTTGGGATGCTTTTGGTCTGCCTGCGGAAAATGCTGCCATTGCCCATAAAGTCGCCCCTGCAAAATGGACGTTTGAAAATATCGACTATATGCGTAAGCAATTGAAAAGTTTAGGCTTAGCCGTGGATTGGTCGCGTGAATTTGCCACTTGTACGCCAGAATATTACCGTTGGGAGCAGTGGTTATTTGTTCAGTTATACAAAAAAGGCTTAATTTATCGCAAACTTTCTACCGTAAACTGGGATCCAGTGGATCAAACCGTTTTGGCAAATGAACAAGTAGAAAATGGTCGTGGTTGGCGTTCGGGTGCATTGGTAGAAAAGCGTGATATTCCAATGTATTACTTCAAAATCACCGATTATGCACAAGAGTTATTGGATGATTTAGATACCTTACAAGACGGCTGGCCACAACAAGTTTTGACCATGCAACGCAACTGGATTGGGCGTTCGCAAGGTATGGACATTACTTTCCCATCGGCGGATACCAGTATTTATGCCGATAGCGTCACCGTGTTTACTACACGTGCTGATACTTTGATGGGCGTAAGCTATTTGGCAGTGGCTGCTGAGCATCCGTTGGCGACTAAAGCAGCGGAGAATAATCCTGAACTACAAGCATTTATCCAAGAATGCCGTCAAGGTTCGGTTGCCGAAGCGGATTTAGCCACTGCTGAGAAAAAAGGCATGGCAACTGGTTTATTTGTTAAGCATCCTGTAACGGGTGAAAATGTGCCAGTTTGGGTGGCAAACTATGTGTTGATGTCTTACGGTTCGGGTGCGGTGATGGGTGTACCATCACACGATGAACGTGATTTTGAGTTTGCTAATAAATATGGCTTAAAAATTACCCAAGTAATTGATCATAATGGCGAAAGTTATGATGATAAAACTTGGCAAGAATGGTACGGTTTAAAACAAGGTCAATTGGTCAATTCGGGCGAGTTTAATGGTTTAAGCGTTGCTGATGCCTTTGATGCGATTTTGGCAAAACTTGAACCGCAAGGCTTGGCAAGCAAAAAAATCCAATTCCGTTTGCGTGATTGGGGCGTATCTCGTCAGCGTTATTGGGGTTGTCCGATTCCAATGATTAACTGCGAAAAATGTGGTAGCGTGCCAGTACCTGAGGATCAATTGCCAGTGGTATTGCCGACCGATGTCGTGCCTGATGGCTCGGGTAATCCGCTTAATAAAATGCCAGAATTCTATGAAACCACTTGTCCTTGCTGTGGTAGCCCTGCCAAGCGTGAAACTGATACTTTAGATACTTTTGTAGAGTCATCTTGGTATTATGCACGCTATGCATCGCCACAATTTGAGCAAGGCATGGTAGAAAAACAAGCTGCTGAAAATTGGTTACCAGTTAATCAATATATCGGCGGTGTGGAACACGCGATTTTGCATTTGTTATATGCTCGTTTCTTCCATAAATTGATGCGTGATGAAGGTTTAGTACACGGTAAAGAACCATTTGCCAATCTTTTAACACAAGGCATGGTATTGTCTAATGCTTATTATACCGCTGAGGGTGATAAGAAAATTTGGCACAATCCTGCTGATTTGAATTTTGAAAGAGATGATAAAGGGCGTGCGATTTCTGCGACTTTGAAAGCGGATGGCTCTGCGGTAGAATTTGGCGGTTTAGAAAAAATGTCTAAATCGAAAAATAACGGTGTCGATCCACAAGAAATCATTGATAGCTATGGTGCTGATACCGCTCGTGTATTTATGATGTTTGCTGCACCGCCTGACCAATCATTAGAATGGTCGGATGCAGGTATGGAAGGTTCAAACCGTTTCTTAAAACGTGTTTGGCGTTTGGCAGCGACCTTCTTAGAGCGTAATCCTGCGTTTAAAGTGGCTACTATCAATACTGCTGATTTAAGCAAAGATGCACAAGATTTACGCCGTAAAACCCATGAAACCATTGCCAAAGTCGGTGATGATATCGAACGCCGTCAAGCCTTTAACACGGCTGTGGCTGCCTTGATGGAATTGCTCAACAGTGTATCGAAATTTGAAGCCAAGTCGGCTGATGATGTGGCGGTAGAAGGTGAAGCAATTATTGATTTATTGGTGATTTTATCGCCATTTGCACCGCATTTAAGTCAGTCATTATTGGCGGAATTTGGCATTGATGCAACACAATGTGCATTCCCTGAAGTGGATGAATCGGCTTTAACTCGCAATACACAAGTGATTGTAGTTCAAGTGAATGGTAAATTGCGTGGTAAATTAGAAATCGCTGTGGATGCGTCAAAAGATGACATTTTAGCTCAAGCCAAAGCCTTACCAGAAGTGCAAAGCTATTTAGCCAATGGCATCAAAAAAGAAATCGTCGTGCCAAATAAATTGGTGAGTTTTGTGGTTTAATTAAAAACTTAACGATTTGATGAAAATAAGGGTGTATTGATTACGCCCTTATTTTTATGAATGCTTACAAGGATTAACACGCTACGCCAATCAACATTTCTGTTTGACTTACATTATGTTTGTCTAAATCTGCACGGCGTTGTAAAGGATCAGTACAACCACGAGGTAGAATATAGTCAATAGCAATTTTTTCAGCAATATCTTTATCAATTTTTTTAGCGTTTTCTTTACGTATCAGAATATAATAAGGTTGCTCAAAAGGTATAATATAAGTGTCTAAAATATAGCGTTCCTTGGCGAAATCCACCACTGCATGATTTTCATCGACAATATTGAGACCATTTGTGAGTGTATTGTGCTCGACATGTGTTGATTGGGGCATACTTTGACAAGCTGTTGAGAGTAGTAATGCACTAGCAATCAAACCTAATTTTTTAAACATAGAGAAATTCCATCAAATAATATGGGGGTGTTAAACATAACATCCATGATAGGTGTCGTGTAATTATACTGAAAAATCATTGCTATTTTTCATTAAAAAACAGTAAAATCAAAATTCTAAAAAATAAGTGATATGAGAATTTAGCGATGCTAAAAACTTTAACGATGTGTACTTTGATGACGGTAGCTTTGACCGCTTGTGGTTTTCAATTACGTGGTGTACAGCCCGATCTAGGTTCACAAGTCAAAAATATCACACAAAATAATCAATTCAATCAAGTTGCATATCCATATCTCAAGTTAGATTTACCATCATCAGCTCAAGCATTACAACAGCCTTTAGAGCTACAACTGGCTCGTATTGGCTCAAAAGTAGTGAATGACGATAAAGTTGCAGACGAGTTAAGCCATGACAAGGCATTAACTTTTCATACATTGGTGGTTCATGATTATCAATTACAACGACTACCACTACGTGGACGTTTGACTGAAGTGCAATTACGCATGAGTCTGTCTTTTGTGCTACAAGATAATCAAGGACAAACCATCACTGCACCACGCACACTGGTTACACAACGTAGTTATCAATACGACACCGCAACGATTAATACTGAAAATCAAGAAGAAAGTTATTTATTGCAACAAATGTATGATGATTTAGCAACGCAATTGGCTGCACAATTGTATTATCAACGCTTGCCTGCTGCATCTACTCAGATGCAAGATCAAGCACAGTAATCATTGCTTTTTATTATTTCATTATCCGATCATGAAGCTAGATTATCAACAAGCCTTGCAACGTATTGAGCAGCACCGTGGCGTATGGTTACTGCACGGTGCTGAGCCTTTACTTGAACAAAACTTACTTACAAAGTTTCGTAAATATTGGCAAGACAATGACATCGAACGTCAACGTTTCGAGTTGTCTGGTGTACAGGACTGGAAGCAGATTTTTTCTGCTTTAAATAGTTTATCGCTATTTTCCACACAATTGGCGATTGAAGTACATGGCAACATTAAACCCGACGCAACACTATTAAAACAACTTAAACAATTTATGCAACAGCCACAAGACAATAGTTTGATTGTGGTGTTTCCCAAACAAGATAGTCAAAGTCTAAAATCGGCTTTTGTACAAAGTATTGAAGCCAATGGTATTGTGGTTAATCTTAATCTTTACCACGACAAAGATTATGAAAAAATCTTAAAAATAGAAGCGGAAAAAATAGGTATACATCTCAGTCCTGATGCATGGAAATGGTTGTTATTTCATCATGAAAATAATTTATTGTCTGCACGCAACAGCTTGATGGCAGTAGCTGATAGCTTGGATGATACTACACAGCAAGTCGATATTGGACATCTACAACAGCATCTACAAGATCAATCACGTTATAGTAGTTTTGACTTAGGCGATGCTTGTTTAAAAGGTGACACTGTACATGCGTTAAAAATCTTGGCATTTTTATTGGCATCAGGCGAAGCCGCAACATTGATATTTTGGGTATTACAAAAAGAGATGCGTTTGTTGTTACAAATTTTTGAAAATCCACAAGATCTTTATCAGCTTGGTATTTGGAAAAATCAAATTCCCGTTTATCAGCAAGCGATACGTCGTTATCAACCAAAGCAATTGGTTCGTTGGTCGGGGTTACTACTTAAAACTGATGCAGCAATCAAAGGTATCGCAGGTAGCTTACCGATTGAGATATTATTAAAACAATTGGTTTTGGAATTATGCGGGCAGGTGACGGACTAAGCTTCGATTACCAAGTGTTTTACTTAAATTAATATTCAAAAATATTTGCTAGGCAAGGTTTTTTATCGTTTCAAAAACGTCTCTACTGAGCTGTTCGCCCTTGCTAAATTCCGCTAAATTCGCTAATCTAAAGGTTGAATCTGTTCGTTTAGATTTGGTCTAAATTGAGCATCAAATTTTGTTATTCAAGGAAATCTCATGACTGAACAACGTGATACCGAAAGCCTTATCCGTGATCAAATCGCCAAACATGCTGTATTATTGTACATGAAAGGCACACCACAATTTCCACAATGTGGTTTTTCAGCACGTGCTGTAGAAGTATTGAGCCAAATCGGTCGTCCATTCGCATTTGTAAATATTTTGGAAAACCCAGATATTCGTGCGACTTTACCAGGCATTGCTAACTGGCCAACTTTCCCACAATTATGGGTAAAAGGCGAGTTGATTGGTGGTAGCGATATCATGATGGAAATGTTCCAAAATGGTGAATTGCGTGAATTGATCGAAGCCAATACGCAACCTATTGATGCTTGATAAGATTTTTATCTGCTAAAAGTCAAAGCTCAAAAATAGCCCGAAAGAACAACGATTTTGTAAAAATTCTATCGTTCTTTCGGGCTGTATTTTTTTTAAATATGAGAAAATAAGCAATATCATAAGCTGAAAAAAATTTAAACTCATTTCGATAAATTTCAAGCGTGCGAAAAACAAAGTTCGTGTTACAATAGTCAACCTAGGACGTGCCTTGTGCATTTCACCCCTTTTGAAAATAGGATATAGCCCATGTTTGCAAATACCACAATTGCTGAATTTGATTCAGAACTTGCCAAAGCGATTACGGCAGAAGACCAACGTCAAGAAGCGCATATCGAACTGATCGCATCAGAAAACTATACATCGCCTGCGGTGATGGAAGCACAAGGCACAAAATTGACCAATAAATATGCCGAAGGTTATCCAACAAAGCGTTATTATGGTGGCTGTGAACACGTCGATGTGATTGAACAATTGGCAATCGACCGTGCAAAAGAATTATTTGGTGCGGATTATGCTAACGTGCAACCACACGCAGGTTCACAAGCAAACTCTGCTGTTTATCTAGCATTATTAGAAGCTGGTGATACGGTATTAGGTATGAGCTTGGCACACGGTGGTCACTTGACGCATGGTGCAAAAGTTAGCTTTTCAGGTAAAACCTATAATGCTGTACAATATGGCTTAAATGTTGAGACTGGCGAGATCGACTACGACGAAGTTGAACGTTTGGCACTTGAGCATAAACCGAAGATGATCATTGCAGGTTTCTCTGCTTATAGCCGTGTTGTGGATTGGCAAAAATTCCGTGACATCGCTGACAAAGTTGGTGCGTATTTGTTTGTGGATATGGCACACGTTGCAGGTTTGGTGGCAGCAGGTGTTTACCCAAGCCCAGTACAAATCGCTGACGTGACGACTACCACTACACACAAAACCTTACGTGGTCCACGTTCTGGTTTGATCTTGGCAAAAGCGAATCCTGAGATTGAGAAAAAATTGCAATCTGCGGTATTCCCAGGTAACCAAGGTGGTCCGTTAATGCACGCAATTGCTGCAAAAGCAGTATGTTTCAAAGAAGCCATGTCAGACGAATTTAAAGCATATCAACAACAAGTTGTAAAAAATGCGCAAGTGATGGCTGAAGTATTGCAACAACGCGGTTATGAAATCGTATCTGGCGGCACAGACAATCACTTGTTCTTATTGTCTTTGATTAAGCAAGACATCACAGGTAAAGATGCTGATGCGTGGTTAGGTCAAGCACATATTACTGTAAACAAAAACGCTGTGCCGAACGATCCACGTTCACCATTTGTCACTTCTGGTATCCGTATCGGTACACCAGCGGTAACGACGCGTGGTTTTGGTGAAGCGGAGGTGCGTGATTTGGCAGGTTGGATTGCTGATGTATTAGATAGCAAAGGTGATGAAGCCGTAATTGCTGATGTGCGTAGCAAGGTCGAAGCAGTATGTGCAAAATTCCCTGTTTATGCACCAAAATCAAAAGGTCAAGAGTTATTAAATACCATCAATAGCTATATTGACGAACAAGTTGGTGACAATGAATTGGTGAATACTGTACGTCAGAAAGCGTCTGAATTATCACAAAAACTGACTGAATTGACGCAAAAATTTGGTAAATAATTTATCAATTTATTTTGATAAGAAAAAGCGAGTTAATTGATTTGGCTCGCTTTTTTTGTAGCTAAATTTAATCACATTTGATTGGAGAGCATTGTGAATATAAAAACAATACATTTACCTGATGATTTTATTTATGAACAACTTGAACAGAATCTTGTAGAAAATAAACAAATTCTTGAAAAAATTTTAGCACAGAAAGTGACAGCTTCAAATTATGCTTTAACCAATTTATCAGGATTAGGTTTTGAATCACTTGGGCTTCTGGTTCTAATAGGCGAAGCAGGAAGTGATGAGGCTAAGATGTGGCTTGGGGTAGCTGCCTATGCAGAGAGCTATTCTTTGGAATTGGCGAATTATTCCGAAGGCTCAAAAGAGATCGAAGTTTTTATGCCGCCACGGGCAGAAAGTTTTTTTCGTCATAGCGTAGATCCAAATAGCACGGCTCATACAGGACGTTGGTTGAATGCTTTTTATCTTATGCTAATGCTGTACGAACCCAACATGCTTGATAATATTTTGATGAATATTCGAGATGAAATACTCAAAGCATCCAGTACCAAAGCACCAACATATTACTATTTGCAGGTAGCAGCAACGAAAGCACTCTATCAAAACCCAGCAAACGCGTTGGAAAAAATTATCGCAACAATGGAAGCTACACAGAATTTGCCAGAAAATGACCGTGAATATGCCGCTTATATTGCTATGCACGAATGTGGCATGATGGCTAAAATTGCGTTACAAGATGAGACTGGATTTAATGATGAAGTCGAGTTAGCTTTAAATAGCCACATAAAATATTATAGTGATGGAGAAACACGTCGCAATGCACCAGAGGCATGGATGTGTTTACCCGCATTCGGCTTATGTGCATTAGCGAGAAAGCGAGGCATGAAAATTACTGTTGATTCGCCTTACTTACCTTTGGCATTGATTACAAAATGAGATTTTACTTTCGAGATTCAAGAGAGTTATTAAGTGAGGAAACGGATTTTTCCCTGAAAGTAATATATACGTTACAAAAATTGAATAAGTTTGATATAAGATTTTACTTGATATATGGAAAATATTGATCACAGCGACAATTGATATTTTCTATATTTTTCATCACTAAAATCTGCTAAAAAAACACAATCAGCGGTAAATTATCAGCTATACTTATATTATTTAAAAAATTGTAATAATTGGTACATATTACAATTTTAACTATTCTTTTTAATTAACGTGAGTTCGGTTTAAAAAGATATATTTTTATCGTAATTATATGATTTTTAAAAAGTAGGGTGTGAAAAACATTGTTTCGCAAGACGCACCATTTTAATGCCGTTTTCTGAAAGGTGCGTAAGATGCACCCTACATACGAATTAAATTTACTTTTAAAATCAAATAATTAAATTTCAACTTATCCCGAACTCACGTTAATTAATTGTAAAACTTTCATTTTATCGTTATAGGGCTTATGGGCTAATTTAATGCGATATACATTTCTGACAATCTTCTTCATCCTCTTACAATTCCTTAGCTTTGGAGCAGGGCGTTGGCTACAATGGATGCTTAAGCCTTATGTGAATGCCAGTACACTACCATGGCTTATGGTTGCAGTATATGTAGTGGGTAATGGCTTGTTATTGCTGTCATTTTTGAGTTTTTTCCGCTCGGTGTCGTGGTGGTTGGCATTATTGTGGCTGTTATTATTGAGTACCTTATTTACCGCATTAATTTGGTGGGTGAGTAAACATTTTATTGCCCAAAACCAGCTCATTCATCTTATTCGTGGCGTGTCGATATTATCTTATATCGGTATGATTGGCTTTGCGATATTTAATGCCTATTCGCCTACTGTACGTTATCTGAATATTGAAATTGATAAACCGATGGCAAAACCAATGACTTTTGCTATGGTTAGTGATACGCATTTGGGTAAAATGGTGGGCAATCGCCAATTAGAAAAGTTATATCAAATCCTACAACAAAACCCTATTGATATCGTGCTGATTCCAGGGGATGTGATGGATGATGATACCACTGTTTTTGACAAAGAAAAAATGCAAGATAATTTTACCAAGATTGCCAAAAGTGCCAAACTCGGTGCATTTGCGACCTTGGGAAATCATGACTTGTATCGTACGCACGCTTTTGAATCCATTCAAAAAGATATACAGCAATCAGGCTTTCAGCTACTCAATGATCGTGCGGTATTGGTTGATGGGGTATGGATTGTGGGGCGATACGATGACCATCATCCTGAGCGTGCCAAAACAGTCGATCTACTTAAAGAAATTGATACAATCAAACCGGTGATTTTGTTGGATCACCGTCCAACCGAAATCGAACAACATCAAGACCTACCGATTGATTTACAAGTGTCGGGGCATACCCATGATGGGCAAGTTTTTCCTGCCAATTTTGTGGTAAAAATGATGTATCCATTGGCTTATGGGTATGAGCAACGTGGCAAAGGGCATTATGTGGTGTCGTCAGGTTTTGGTTTTTGGGGTATTCCGTTTCGTTTAGGCTCGCGTGCCGAAGTATGGATTATTACCATGACAGGTAAAAAAGCGTAATGGTAAAAATTACCTTTTTACTGTCAATCTTTAACAAATCATCAAAGACTTAATTTGCTTGATTTGTTAAAGTTATTGAATGATTTAATATTTTTATTTTTAGAGAGTTTGGAGAAAGTGATGCAAAATATGCGTATGTTACACACTATGTTGCGTGTGGTAGATTTGGAAAAATCATTAGATTTTTATCAAAATGTGTTGGGTATGAAATTATTACGCCGTAACGATTATGAAGAAGGGCGTTTTACGTTGGCTTTCGTTGGTTATGGCGATGAAGATACGCACACTGTTTTGGAACTGACACACAATTGGGATACCGATAGCTATGACCTTGGCAATGCTTATGGACATATTGCGATTGCTGTGGATGATGCGTATCAAGCCTGTGAAGAAATTAAAAAACGTGGCGGTAATGTGGTGCGTGAAGCAGGTCCGATGAAAGGCGGTAAAACTGTGATTGCTTTTGTTGAAGATCCAGATGGTTATAAAGTGGAATTAATTCAGCAAGATAAGTTTTTATTTGGTTAAAAATTCAAAATAGCGTACAGTATGGCTGTGCGTTATTTCTTAGATGGAACTGTTATTTATGCAAAAAATTTCAACATGCAAAGCAAGTAAATCAATCTATAAAAGTATAGCAGTACAAAAGATAAATCCACATTTATATATTAATTATCCTTATGGTACAACACGATACAGCATATCTTTATACAGCTCTCAACTTATACCATTAGATATTTTAGAAAATAATTTGTCGGAAAAATTTTATTATGAATATACTTTAGAGCCAAATTCTAAAGGTGAATTTGTGACATCAATTTATTTTGATGAAAATACAGTCAATGAATTAAAATTTATAATCCCAATTTTGATGCAATATGCTCACCATAATTCAGTATGGAGTTGTTTAACTACAGAAGATGAAATATGTGGAATGCATATGCCTGAATATATTCTTGCTTTGATAAAAGAAAAGTATATACTCGGATTTGATTTTTCAGTAATACTGATATAAATACAAGCGTTATGACTAATGGTATAATCATTTATAAGTAAGACTAGGTTTTAAGATGAATTTTTTATTTATTTGTTCCAAAAATCAATGGCGTAGCCCAACGGCAGAGCGTATTTTTAAAGACTATGCCAATCTCAATACTCGTTCAGCAGGCACAAGCCGTCAAGCTAAAAAGCCTGTATCAGCGAATGATATTGTCTGGGCGGATAAAATCTTTGTCATGGAACACAAACATAAACAACAAATTCAAGCCATGTTTCGCCAAGAATTAAAATTTAAAGAGACTATCGTATTGGATATTAGCGATGATTATCACTATATGGATGCAGAATTGATTGAAATTTTACAACAAAGTATGCAAGGCTATTTGGACAATTTAGACGGCTAAAATTGAAAAATTAAACTTGTAAAAATAAAAAATTGTCGCGAAATGCCAATTTTAACTGGCAAAGTTTTGTTAAACTAAAGCAAATTTTTTGACTGTAAAACTGAAAAGATGCTCAATTATACTGACTCGCAAATTAATCATTTCCAAAATACTGATTTTGAAAGCACTGATTTCCAAAGCAACGATTGCCAGAATTTATCCGATCAAGACTTTGACCGAATTCATCTTTGGCATCCATATACATCAATGCTCAAGCCTTTATCTACGCTGAAAGTCAAATCTGCTCAAGGTGTGTATTTGCATTTGGACAGTGGCGAACACTTGATTGATGGCATGTCGTCATGGTGGTGCATGATTCATGGCTATAATCATCCATTACTCAATCAAGCGATGATTGAACAAATACAGCAGATGTCGCATGTGATGTTTGGTGGTTTGACCCATCAGCCTGCGATTGATTTGGGGCGAGCATTACTCAAAACTTTACCATCGCATTTACAAAAAATCTTTTATGCCGATTCGGGTTCGGTGGCGGTGGAAGTCGCTTTAAAAATGGCAGTACAATATTGGTCAGCCCAAAATCAATCACAAAAAAATAATATCATTACCACACGTTCGGGCTATCATGGCGACACATGGAATGCTATGTCGGTTTGCGATCCGACCACAGGTATGCATCATATTTTTGGTGATAATTTACCAAAACGCATTTTTGTCCCTGCACCGCAATCACGTTTTGATGCTAAATATATCGCCAGTGATACGGCTGAATTAGAGCAAGTCTTGGCACAGCAACATCAACATATTGCAGCGATGATCATTGAGCCGATTGTACAAGGGGCAGGGGGGATGCGAATTTATCACCCTGAATATCTGCATCAAGTTGAAAAATTATGTAAAAAATACAATATCTTATTGATTTTGGATGAGATTGCTACAGGTTTTGGGCGTACTGGCAAAATGTTTGCATGTGAACATGCCGATGTACAAGCCGATATCATGTGTTTGGGTAAGGCTTTGACAGGTGGTTATATGACTTTATCCGCCACTGTCACCACCACGCATGTGGCAGAAATGATTAGCCAAGGGCAAGCAGGGGTGTTTATGCATGGCCCGACCTTTATGGCAAATCCGTTGGCATGTGCGTTAGCAAGGCAATCGATTGAAGTATTGCTGGCAAGTGATTGGCAAAATCAAGTGCAAAACATTGAAAAAAACTTGTCCGATTATCTCAAGCCATTACAAGACCTAGCACAAGTGGCAGATGTGCGAGTGTTGGGGGCGATTGGGGTGGTGGAAATGCAACAAGCGGTAGATATGCAAAAAATCCAAGCCTTATGTTTGCAATATGGCATTTGGATTCGTCCGTTTGGACGGTTGGTGTATGTCATGCCACCATTGGTTATCAATCAACAAGAATTAGAAAAATTATTAAGCGGTGTGCAGGAAGTGGTGAAGTTTTTTGTTTAAGTGAAAACCGTGTTTGCTCAATGCCAACACGGTTTATTTTTGCATAGATGTCTAAAGCAACGTCACCCTATTAAAATGTATTATTTGCCAATCTATTGTCAATTTTTATTTTTGCATGGATTAATTTTTGCCAATAAGTGTAATAGCTGCTTTAATTTTGCTGCAGGCAAGACTTGAATATACATATGTTGGCGATATAAATCTTGTGCTTTTTTCAGTTGCTCTGGTTGATCTACTTCATTTTCGATTCGCTTGAACCATGTCAAAATCGGTTCATTATGTATACGTTGTAAATTATATTTTGCAAGGCGTGATGAAAGATTTTGCAAGGTCTTGTCCAATGCAGACTGCTTGACACGTTGTCCACGATTCAGCCACCACACCATCAAACCAATCATCACAATAATGCTGACCAGCATCACCAATAGTTGTTGTGAAAGATTTTGAATAGATAATTTCTGCAACCAATTGGCTTGGCTTTCTTGGTCATAGCCAACGATTTTACTTTGCCATTGATAGTTGGCATAGTCTGACATGGCACGCAATTGGGTGAGCCATTGTCCTTGGGCTTGGCTTAAAAAATTACCGCCATAGACATCATTATTCTGTGCTGAATAATCTTGCATACCTTGTTCGATACGCTCAGGGGCAATGGCTGCTGTAGGGTCGATACGTACCCATCCTTGACCCTCGAACCATACTTCTGTCCATGCATGAGCATCTAGTTGGCGTACTTCCCAAGACTGACCATCAATGCCAAATTTCCCGCCTTGATAACCTACCACAACACGTGCTGGCACACCTGCCATACGCATGAGGTTGGTATAAGCGAAAGCATAATGTTCGCAAAAACCCGCACGTGTCCCAAATAAAAAATCATCTACACGTTGAGTGCCAAGCTTTTGGGGAGCAAGAGTATAGGAAAAATTTTCTCGACGAATCCAATCTAGTACAGCTTGGGCATACTGTTGCGGATTTTGTCCAGCTTGGTTGAACATCTCATTTGCCAAAGTTTGGCTGCGTGGATTAAAGCCACTTGGAACAGCCAAATATTTTTGGCGTTCTTGCTCGTCAAGCTGAAGGTTAGCAATGGGATGAGATTTGATCCACATCAAATCAAACTGACGACGACTTTCTAGATTAAATGGTAGGCGTACACTTAAGTCTCGGTGTAATAATAGCGGATTATAACCAATACTATGCTCTAGCGCATAACTCCAGCTCTGCTGAGTTGGTTCAATAATCATTTTATAATCAATGGTATCTAGAGTATTATCCGTACCTTTTGGGGTATACCATTTCGGCATTTGTTGTGCCACAGGTCGGTTTTCATGAATGAGTGCAACGTTGTTCCCACGATTGCCACGTAACATACTCGGATCACGTCGCCATGTTGTACCATCATAATTATCCAATGTCATGGCACGCCAATACAAATCCGATTTATTTGGTAACTGACCTTGTGGGAATAACACACGGAATGCCAAAGCCCCTGATTGTGACAATTGAGAAATATCGCCTGGTGACATCTCATCACTTACACCCGTTTTTGCCACATCACTTGGCGTTGGAATACTCCAAAGTGGTGGGAAACGTGGCATAAATACAAACAGAGCAATCATTAATGGCAAAGCAATACCAACCAATTTAAGTACTGAAAATACCGTTTGTTTTGCCAAAACTGATTTTTTGACAGGTTGCTCAATGACTTCCTGATAAGCATGATGATCGTTTTGTAATCGATATAGGCTATAAAAGCAACTTAATACACCAATAAATCCTGCAATACCAACCAATAAATTTTGACTATATAAAAATAAACTGGCAACAATAAATAAGGCAAAATTCAGTAATACAATCGCATCACGATAAGTTTTGGTTTCGAGTGATTTGCTAAATAATACCCATGCTAATAATGCACAGCCAGCATCAACACCCAAAAATGTTTTAAAATTAGTATAAATAATCACTAATCCTAGTGCAAATGTTCCAAATATAATTTTACTTTTTTGAATTTTTTCAATTGATTTATTTTGCCAAATATAATATTGAAATATTATTGAAAATAAAGCAATGATTATCGATAACGCAATTGGCATAAAAAACATATGCGGAATCAATACAGCAAATAAACTCAGCAATAAGGCTTGTTGATTACGAATATCTAGTTTGGCTTTTGAATAACTCAGATTTTTATTTGATATATTCTCATTGTGTAAACCATCTGATTGTTTAGCAGCAGATTTAAATATATGATTAAACATATTATGGCTCCTGTGCTAATAATAGTTTGGCTTGATAAATATGGTCGTTTCCTTGAGCATAAGCTAAAGTCCGACTTGGTAAGGTCAAACTGAAAGCACGATTTTGACTTTGACATTGTTCAACCAAAAACATCAGTTCACTCAATTTATCTTCATGTCCATTTGATGGCATATCTTGATATTTTAAATGTACCTGATTTTGTTCAAATTGTTCAAACTGCTTGACCAATAAACCACGCCCTTTGGCGTATTGTTGCCATGCCACACGGTTCAACGGATCGCCACTATGATATTCTCGTAAATGACTAAAATCTTCCATGCCTTGTTTTTGTTGGTTATTATTCAAACCATATTTATATAAATCTACACTGCGAGGCTGTGGTGCAATCCAAATTTGATACTTTGGATAAATATAACTCCACGCACGGACAATCGCAAAAGGATAAACACTATAAAAATAAAAACGAGGTAGGACATATAAACCACGTTGTTGTGGCAAGTCAGTGAATAATACATCGATAGCTTGATTTAAAGTACTGATTTTTTTGCTTGTCCTAGATATTCACAACGTAAATGTAAATGCGTTTGTTTGGCTTTAGGTTTAAAATGAAACTTTAAATCCAAGGCATGACCGACTTGTCCTAATTCAGGTAATTTGAGTTGAATAGTTAAACCATAAAGTTGCTTAAATGCCAAATAAAAACTGAGCAGTAGCAAACTGACACATAAAAAACATAAGCCTAAAATAAGGTTATTACCATAATTAATCCCTGCGATAAAAGTACATACCAGTAATAATACAAATAATATGCCTTCACGGCTAATAAAGACAAAAACGTCATTTTGTTGCAGTGTTTTTTGATCTGCGACAGTTAGACGTTTTTTAAACCAATGGTCGATTTTATTTTTAAAAAAATTCATATAATTTGTACTGACTGATAATACAACCTAGTGTGATGAATATTTAACGCTATCTAACATTAAATATTAATGATGAATTACAACACTTTGCATTCCTTTGTACACTTCTAGATCAGAAAGTTGCATACGGTGAGCGACTACAGCCACGAATACCGCTTGTACATCTTCATGGATCACATACATGCGACCTTGTACGATAGCATAGGCTTGGGCAGCACGTTTTAAAGCCAACAAACCACGTGTCGATAAACCATGAGCCTTGCCACGCGTCCAAGCGGTCAAGTCCAGTAAATAATCCAAAATCGCATCAGACAAATGTACTTGCTCGCGTAAATGCTGTAATGCCAAGACACTGTCGCTATCCAAAATTGCTGCGGTGTGATCAAGCAATTCACGGCGGTCTTCACCTTTGAGCAAAGCTCGTTCTGCACCGACAGATGGATAACCCATTGATAATCGCATCAAAAAGCGGTCAAGCTGCGACTCGGGCAAAGGGTAAGTGCCTGATTGTTGTAATGGGTTCTGCGTTGCCAATACCCAAAATGGCTTCGGCAAGACATGACGAACGCCTTCAACCGAAACCATGCCTTCTTCCATGGCTTCGAGCAATGCACTTTGCGTCTTTGGGCTACTGCGATTGATTTCATCTGCTAATAGAATTTGGCTAAAAATCGCCCCTTGATTAAATTCAAATTGTGCTTTTTCAGGGTGAAAAATATTGCTACCAATAATGTCGCTCGGCAATAGGTCATTGGTAAACTGAATACGCTGATAAGCCAAGCCCGATAAGGTTGCCAAAGATTGTGCAAGCGTAGTTTTACCCAAACCAGGCAAATCTTCAAATAACACATGCCCATTGGCGATCAAGCTACATACGGCAAGTTGGATTTGTTGTGGTTTGTCTAAGACAATTTGATTAAGCTGTTTAATATAAGTCAGCAATTTAGGATAAATAACTGAGAGCTTATTCTCTAAATCCTGCAATGATGCAGTATCGATACTTTGTTGCGTGGTGCTATTGTTGTGATGTGCAGTAGAATTCTTTTGCCAAAACATTTTTCATCTCAAAAAATTGGATATTTACACCTAAATTGTATAGCATTTCATCATAATAGAGTATGGTAAAATTGTTAAATAGATTTAAAAGTTATTTTTTATAGATAAAATCGATTTAAATTTTCAATAGATTTCTTGCGAATCTAGGTTTTCCGCAACCCTTCGACAAGCTCAGGGTGAAAGGAAAACTATATTTAATTTTGTCCCTTTACTTAGCCTAAAAAGAACCTAAATCTTATCCATCAAATCAAATTCTATCAAAAATAAAAAAAGCCATTATTTGCACATAATGACTTGATATTAAAAGTAAAATTGGTGAACGTATATCTATGGATTTGGTATAACTTCAGGCATAGATGATGAGTGATGTGTTTGAACCAACCACTTTTTTCCATCCCAAATATAAGTAAAGCTATAACGTGCATCAATGACATCTTCACTTTGATCAAAAGTAAGCGTATACGTGCCTACGTCGAATGCAGTATTGCAGCCGAGTCTGATTGTACGTGAATTGACTGTTGCGTGTGGACGATGCTTCAAAAAAGAATCCAAATACTCTTTTTTCTCAGCATATGTAAAACGCACTTTGTTGGATACGGTTGGAATCAATACAGAGTCCTTTGCATAATTGCTGAGTACAGTATTTGAGTTACCTGTTTTTAAGGTTTTGTTCCATCGTTCAAACAATGTAGCGATTTCCGCTTCTGACGTGACTTTACAGACTTGAGATACAACTTTTGTTTTATTATTAGAAGGTGGTTTTGCATCAGCGGCAACACTAGTCATGCCTATTAATAAAGCGAAACAGCTTAAGAAATGCTTGTGATACATAAGTGCTCCGTAAAATAAAATTTGACCTATGACAATACAAGGTCACAAACATTTACTAAATTAAATAAAATCATACTATAATAATACATATTGTCAAATATTTTATCGATCTGGTCATTTTTGCACAAAGGTCTAGGGTTTGGGTAAACCGATGATTCAGAAATGGCATGATTTGATCGCAAAATCTAATTTAGAGGTATTGTTTGGTACAGTTTTTTATGAAAAGTATCTGAAAATACAAGATATTTTGCATAAAAGATGTTCTTAAAATGAGAGATTAATTTTCTCATAAAAGGTGTTATCACCAGTACATTTATGCTAAAATTTAGCACACTTCACTTTTCTAAAGCAAATAGATAGAGCAATTATGAGCGCATCGGAATTGAACGGAAATAAAAGCACACCCCCTAAGAATGTGGGTTTAAAAACTTGGCAAATGGTACTGATAGGCATATCTTTACTGCTTATAGGCGTATTGTTGGGCAAAGTCTTTAGTCAATCGAATAAGCAAGGTACGTCAAATAATACGACCACAGCAAATGGTACCACGCCTGCGAGCTCAGAAAAAAATGCAGCATTGACTGTGGAAACGATCGTCCCGAGTATGCAGAGCATTAGTAATAATATTATTGCTCAGGGTGTCATTGAGGGTAAGGAAGTATTACAACTCAGCCCACGTGTCAATGGTGTTGCGATAGAAAGTGTTTTGGTTAAAGAAGGCGATTATGTACGTCAAGGTCAGGTGCTTGCAACCTTTGATCAACGTCAGCAACAGCAACAGCAAAAGCAATCACAGGCTGATATTTTGGAAGCCCAAGCACGATTAGAAAAAGCCACAGCAGATTTGGCACGTGTTGAGCCACTTTTGACAGACAATGCAGTAAGCCGTCAAGAAGTCGATGCCTATCGTACAGCAAAAAAACAAGCACAAGCTGCTTTGATTGCGGCACAAGCCCGTGCAGAAGGAAGCCAAATTAATATTCAAAATAGTCGTTTAGTCGCTCCAGTATCAGGTCTGATTCATGCACGTCGTGCCGAAGTGGGTATGCTGACTTCAGGTGCACCATTATTTGATTTGATTAAAAATAATGAATTGGAATGGCAAGCAACTTTAAGTCCGTTAGACAGTGCAAAAGTCACGATTGGTACACAAGCTCTGATTAATTTGCCAAATGGACAGCAGGCGACAGGACAAGTCGAGCGTATTTCTGCGAATGCAACACAAAGCCGTGAAATGACAATACATGTTGCCTTACAACAAAACACTGCAATCAAAGTGGGTTTGTTCCAACGTGGGCAATTTGTAATTGGTGAGAAACGTGGCATAAGCGTTCCTGCGACTGCGATTAGTAGTTATGACGGTAAAGATTATGTGTGGCAGGTCAAAATGGTTGAACGTGATGCTTATCAGGTCAATCGAGTACCTGTACAAGTGCTACAACGCCATGGTGATCAAGCTATGATAGAAGGAATTACTGCATCAAGTATGCTCGTTAAGCAAGGTGCAAACTTCTTAAATGACGGTGATTATGTGCGTGTTGTGAATACACATTCGCAAGCAGCAAGCAGTCCAGCAACGACTGACACAAATACTACAGTCAAACCATAAGGATAAAGCGATATGAACGTTTCGGCTTATTCTATACGCAATCCTTTGGTGGCGATTTTGCTATTTATTTTGCTGACCATGGGTGGTTTATTTGCGTTTAAGCAAATGAAAATCCAACAATTTCCTGATATTGATTTTCCAGGCGTTGTGGTAACGGTAACTTTACCTGGTGCAGCACCTGCACAGCTTGAAAATGATATTGCTAAACCTTTAGAAAATAAACTGGCAAGCATTGAAGGTTTAAAACATATGCGTACCACCCTACAAACTGGGGCGGTCACCATTCATTCCGAGTTTAAACTGGAAAAAGACATTCAAGAAGCAGTTGATGATGTGCGTTCTGCGGTGAATGAGGCACGTGGTAATTTGCCAGCAGCAGCCAATGAACCGATTATCACCAAAGTTTCTACAGCAGGTTTCCCTGTGGTGACTTATTCCGTCTCTGCCAAAAATATGAGCGTATCAGATTTGTCTTGGTATGTGGATGATACGTTAAATAAGCGTCTGTCAGATATTCAAGGTGTCGGCAAAATCAATCGTATTGGTGGTGTTACACGTATTATCACTGTGCATCCTGACGTAGGGGTCTTAAATAGCTTAAAGATGCCAATCAGTAAATTGTCCGAGCAAATCTTTGCCACACAACAGGACAGCACTGGCGGTGAATCAAAAATTGGTAATAGTAACCAAACCATTCGGGTATTGGGTGCAGCTCAAAGCATTGATGATTTACATCAATTACAAATCACTACACCACAAGGTCAGGCTTTAACATTATCTAGTTTTAGCCAAATTAAAGATAATATCGCTGACCCAACATCATTGGCAAAACTCAATCAAGATACCGTTGTGGCATTTAATGTGATGCGTGCCAGAGGTGCCAGTGAAGTTGATATTGTCAATGCAATAGACGCAGAAATTGCCAAAATTAAACAATCTCAACCAAATATCCAAATTGAAAAAGTCTACGACCGTTCTCAGCCAGTTCATGATGACTATAAAGCATCCATGCAGATGCTGATCGAGGGTACGATTTTAGCGGTATTGGTGGTGTATCTATTTTTACGCAATTGGCGTGCGACTTTTGTGGCAGCGGTTGCGTTGCCTTTATCGATTATTCCGACCTTTTTGGCGATGTATTTATTTAACTTTAGTTTAAATATTATCTCACTTTTGGCATTGTCTTTAGTGATTGGGGTGTTGGTCGATGATGCCATTGTGGAAGTAGAAAACATCATGCGACATTTACGCATGGGTAAAACGCCTTATGAGGCAGCCATGGAAGCCGCTGATGAGATTGGTTTGGCGGTGATTGCCACCACATTTACACTGATCGCGGTATTTTTACCGACTGCATTTATGAGTGGTGTAGTTGGACAGTTCTTTAAGCAATTTGGCTGGACAGCAGCTTTGGCGATATTTGTTTCATTGTTGGTAGCACGTTTGATTACGCCAATGATGGCAGCTTATATTCTCAAACCTGAACCAAATAAGATTGAAAAAATCGGTCATGTCATGCGTAATTATTTGGGCATGGTGAAATGGACGTTGAATTATCGTTGGCTGACTTTATTCGTGACTCTGCTTTTGTTTGTCGGTTCGTTGAGCCTTGCAGGTAGATTACCGAATGCCTTTATTCCACCAGATGATACCAGCGAAACCCGTGTGGCGATTGAGCTAACGCCTGACGCAACCATTCATGATACCGCTCGTATCGCTGATTTGGCATACCAACAAATCATTCAAGTTGAGGGTGTGGAAAAAGTCTTGACCAGCATCGGTACATCGGGTGCGAGCATGGACAGCCGCAGTGCTGCTGCAGGGACATTGAATACGGCAAGCTTGGATATCGTACTAAAACCACGTCATCAACGTCCAGACAAGACCAAGATTGAAAAGCAAATCCTTGAGCAGCTACAAAAAGTACCAAGTGCTAGATTTACGGTAGGTCTGTCCGCAGGTGGTGAGTCAGGTTATAGTTTTTCTTTGACCAGTAATGATCCTGTAATGTTAGATCAAACGGCAACACGCCTTATCGAAGAAATTCGCGGCTTATCTATGGTGGCTGAGGTCAGTAGTAATAAGAGCTTGCCAAAGCCTGAGTTGCAAGTGATTCCAAATCGTATGGCATTGGCAGATCAAGGTGTTACAACGATGAGCCTTGCTGATACTTTACGAATTGCAACGCAAGGTGATTATGATCAGCGTCTTGCCAAGCTCAATTTAGATACACGACAGTTGCCAATTATCGTGCGTCTACCTGATGAAAATAAACAAGACATTAACGCTTTGAGTCAGCTCTATGTGCCGAGTCAGCGTCCTGAAGGCGTAAAAATTGGTGACGTTGCAGAGCTGAATTACTCTGCTGGGGCAGCAGAGATGCGTCGTTTTGACCGTGAGCGTGCGATCAAAATTACTGTTCATTCTAATAATGGACAATTGGGAGACTTGGTCAAAGCAGTAAAATCTACGCCAACCATGAAAAATCTATCAAATAGCATCACTGTGATTGACGAGGGTCAAGCAGAAAGCATGAAAGAACTATTTACTGGTTTTGTCATTGCTATGGCAGTGGGGATTTTCTGTATTTTTGGTGTTTTGATTTTATTGTTCCACAAAGTATTACAGCCGTTTACTATTTTGATGGCGTTGCCGTTGTCGATTGGTGGGGCATTTATCGGTTTGATTGTGACCAATAGTAGCTTGTCGATGCCGTCGATGATTGGCTTTATCATGCTGATGGGGATTGCCACCAAAAACTCGATTTTGTTGGTGGATTATGCCATTACCGCAGAAACTGAACATGGACTGAATCGTACTGAGGCGATTTTGGATGCGTGTCGAAAACGTGCTAGACCAATTATCATGACCACGATTGCCATGGGTGCAGGTATGTTGCCTTTGGTATTTGGTTGGGGTGGTGCAGACCCAACGTTCCGTCAGCCGATGGCGGCAGCGGTATTGGGTGGTTTGATTACATCGACATTCTTAAGTTTGGTGGTGATTCCAGTAGTCTATACTTTGATGGATGATTTATCAGGCTTTTTTAGACGTAATAAAGCAGTGGTGCAAAGTTAAAAAATAGGGGCTTATTTTTATAAGCCCTTTATTTTAAATCAAACACATTTAAAGGAAAAATTATGCATATTACATTTGAAATTCCTGTGATAGCGGATAAAGATAAAATCATTCAATTTCGCAATGAATTTGCAGAAAAATATGATTTATTACATGGGGCGAATGAGCTAAATGCCTTTACTGATGCAGGTTTGATGGGTTGGTTTCATTATATTGCCATGCCAGCAGGGGTGAATTTATTTGGTTATGCCAAAGTCGCTGGTAGCACCTATATTGCCAAAATCAATGATGAAATTGCAGGGATTGTCAGTATTCGTCATCAATTAAATGACAATCTCCTGAAAATCGGTGGGCATGTCGGCTATAGTACGCATCCAAAATTTGAAGGGCAGGGCGTAGCAACTGCGATGCTGAAATTTGCGGTCAATGAATTAAATCAGCTTGGGATAAATCGGGTTTTGGTGACTTGTCAGCAAGACAATATTGGCTCGGCAAAAGTGATTGAAAAATGTGGTGGTATATTGGAAAATGTCATTGTAGTAAAAGACAAGGCAATCTGTCGTTATTGGATAGGCCATGAATAAGATGTTTAGTTTGAAATTACATCAAATCCCTGCTGAATATGATCAGGACGTATTTGCCGTTTGAGCAGTGAAGTGAAGTACTTTAAGTTAGAGATATTTTGCAGTGATAGGAGAATGCCAATGATAAAAAGTTTAATAAAACCGATACTTGTTCCATTCATAACGGCTTTATTTTTGAGTGGATGCATACATCCGAATAAAGTCATTGAATATGATGAAGAAGTAAAATTACATGATGGTTCAATGATATGGGTACATATCAAAAGGCACTATAGCTGGTCAGGCTGGGCTCCAGCGATGAGTGGGGCATATCAAGCAGGAGTAGTAGAAGTGAGTTGGGATACAGGCTTTCCGAATGTGGGGAGAAAGTCAGTGTTTTTTTATGATGGCTTATTTTTGGTCGATAAAATAGACGGTATATGGTACGTTGCTGGACAGAAAAACTTACCATTCAAACTAAGCAAGCACAACATATTCGCTTTATTGGTAAAGAATACAAACCTTATCAAATCGCAGGAGATGTAATTAATGAGCAATCAAAATAGATGTAGGATGTGAGTGAGAACCTGAAAACCGACTAAAGATTTGCAGGGTGAACGATTTTTTAAGGTGCGTTTAGCAGGAAGTCTAAAAATGTTGTGTTACGCTATCGCTAACACGACCTACATAATTTAATGGGTTTGAATTTTAAAACATTGAAAAATAAATCAAAACTTAAAACGCTTTTGATATTCAACGCTACTGTCTTTCAGTTTTTTTAAAGCCAATTTTTGATTTTTACCCAAAAACAATCGCACTTGATAATATTTTTCTACTGCCAAAGCCAACGGATTGTGATATTGACTGGCATTTAGCACTTTTTTACTTGCCATCACTGCATCAGGTGAACGCTGACTGATTTCTAGAGCAAGATTTTTGGCATATTGCAAGGGCTGTTCATCGATATGCGTCACCAAACCAATTTTTTCAGCATATTTCGCATCAATAATGCGTGCAGTCATGGCAAGCTCTTTGGCATGGTCTAAACCAATGTGATTTTGCAAAGTCTGACTGATGCCCATATCTGCCACCAAGCCGATTTTTGTTTCCATAATCGACCATTGACTATTCGGGTGAGCAATCCGAATATCTGCACCTAAGGCAAGCTGTACACCTGCACCAAAACAATAACCTTGCACCGCACAAATCACTGGTATTGGTAACTGTTGCCATACCAAACACGCCTGCTGAAATAAACTGGCTTGTGGCTTGAGCAATTGCCATAGGGCAAAGCGTTGCGTATTTTTATGTTGAAAACTTTCGGTATCAATGCCTGCACTAAAATGCTCGCCACCGGTCAGAATCACCGCCCGAATATCACGATTTTTGCCAATTTGATCGGCAATATTTAGTAAAGTCTGTAACATGGCAAAACTTAAAGCATTACGTTTTTCTAGACGTTGTAAAGTCACATAAGCAATTGAATTTTCATCAATAAAGAAATTAATATCACTCACGTTATCAGTATTGGTTGTGCTTAAAGTTTGGCTTGCGTACATGAAGTGACCTATAAAATGCGAAAACGAAAAATAATTCAGCATCATTAAAGCTATTTTTTACAAAATTGGCAATGCATTTTAATGATCGGATTCGTCATTTAAATAATGCACAGCTTGTTCTCGTACCGCTTGCATGGCTTGCAATAATTGTTCAAAGCGTTGCTGAACTTGTTGAGCAAATTCATCATCAGCTCTACGTTGTTGCTTACGTAATTGGGCGACAAATTGCTCAAACTCACCACTAATCTGCTGTAATTGTGGCACACCGACATAACGCGTAGCCCCATATAAACGATGTAAAATTTGTTCCAATTGTGGAAAATCTTCATCATCAATGAGTTGTTGCATTTCGGCTTGGTCTTTGGCAAAGCTGTCAATCAACATTTTTAATAAATCTTGTGCCAAATCGACTTTATTGGCAGAAAGTTGGATTGATTGTTGCCAATCGATAATCTGTGAATCAGTATTGGCAGTATTAATATTTTGCGAATTGTGCAATATATCTTCATTATGCTCAATAAATAAATGATGATTATCTAAGGATGATTTATTTACCGTCCATTTTTGTAAAATATCAATCAATTGTTCTAATTGAATCGGCTTTGTCACATAATCATTCATACCGCTATTTAAGATATTTTCTTTTTCATCTGCCATAGCATGGGCTGTTAATGCCACAATCGGAATTTCTTCGATTTGGTGGTGTTGTTCTAAAGCACGAATAGCCTGTGTCGCTTCAATACCTGACATCATCGGCATTTGAATATCCATAAAAATCAAATCATAGCTGTATTCATGATTCATCGTATGGTTTTGTTGATTGTCAATAAATGCTTGAATATGATTCAGTGCAGATTGTCCACTATTTACTGTGGTGACTTTCACATTCAATTCATTCAACAAAGCTTCCAAAACCAAGAGATTAGGTAAATGATCATCGACTGCTAAAACGTGTAAACCTTTACCATTAAAATATGAACGGCTATAAATATTATTCTGATTATTTTGTAAGATATTAATCAGATGAATACGGCTTAATGGTTGATATAAAGCAATTGCTTGATACTGCTTTAAAATATTTGGATCAAGTTGTAATTGATAACCATAAATTAATAAATGACCTTGATAACGCAATCGAATTTCAGATAATAAATTAGCCAAATAACCTGTATGTTCGACAATAAGCCATGCATTTTCTTTTTGATTAAACTTATTCAGATGTGCGAATAGATCGATAATGGATGCTGATTCTCGATATGATGCAACCTGATATTGTTCTAAATATTGTTTGAGAATATTTGCTGTACTGGCGTGCGATAAATAACTTAATACGTGTAAATCAGATAAATCTATATCTTGTTCCACAGACTCTGGTTGATATTCAAACTGTGCCGTAAACCAAAAAGATGCACCTTTTTCGGTTGGATTACGCTCTTGGTTATTTTCAAAACCAATTTGACCTTGCATTAGAGTGACCAATTGTTTGGAAATCACCAAGCCCAAACCTGTACCGCCATATTGACGTGTAACAGAGGTATCACCTTGTGAAAATGAATTGAATAATTTATTGCTATCTGTACTACTCAGACCAATACCCGTATCCTGCACACTGCAATAAATACCTAAATGCTGTTGATCCTGATATTCCAAGCGAGTACGTACAATCACTTCACCTTCGGCAGTAAATTTGATTGCATTTGATACCAAATTCGTCAAAATTTGTTTAAATCTTAATGCATCACCAATCACATATACGGGTAACTTCTCATCATAATGCATAGCAAGATTTAGATTTTTTTCTGAGGCGAGTGAAGATAACATATCCAACACATCAAATATGGTTTGTTCTAAGGAAAAAGTAGTTAGCTCTAGCTCTAGTTTACCCGCATCGATTTTAGAAAAATCTAATACATCATTGATGAGTGCTAACAAATGTGCTGATGATTTATGAATGGTCTGTAAATAAAGCTGGTTTTCGTCATTTTGCGTATTGCGTCTAAGCATCAAATTAACAAAACCATCAATACTATTTAATGGGGTACGCAATTCATGACTGATATTTGCCAAAAATGCAGATTTTGCTTTATTGGCTTGTTTACTTTGTTCTAGATTTCGACGATAGGCGATATTCTGTAATTCTAATCTATCCATTGTTTGTCGATAATCTTGTTCGATTTGCTCATTATGATCTCTTAAATCACCAAAATTATGGCTCAAACGCTTTAATAATTGACTCATATCTTTTTGTAAAGACGCCAATTCGCCTGTGGTTTTACTATTTAATGTACGTAGATTTTCTGCATCCATGGTTTTAAGTTGCAGACGCATTTCATATATTGGTGCAATCCAACGTCTAGAATAATTATTTAAAATAATTAATAATAATGCCAAAATTGTAAAGACTAAAATACCCAAAATAATAATGACACGATAATAGGCCACAATAAAGGGATTTGGATCCAATTCGATGAGTAACCAACGTGTCGGTATAATCTTTTGGGATTGTTCACTGGTAATATGGTCAAATTCACTATTTTTAGGGTTGGTCGATGTATCTTGAATTGGTGTGACGGTTGGCTCGTTGGCAATGCTATTACTATTGTTTTGTGTGGCACGATTTTTTTTGATGATATCAGATAATAAATCTTCTTGCACACCAACATGGCTATTTCTAAGTAAATCTAGATGCATTTGTATATTGCGATAATCATTTTCTGATTCGAGTTTATCTAATTTCAGGGCATATACTGCATGTGCATTAAGCTGATTATTATCAATCTCTAGCTGATATTTTTGATGGCGTATATTTTGATTGAAATTAATTGCTTTTAACCATTCTGGATCTACAGGTTTGCCTGACTGCAAAATGATTTTTTTATCCTGATCAATAATTACAACACGAATAACTTGCGGTTCATTCAGAATGATTTGCAAAATATCGTGTGCTTGTAGGACTTGGTCAGGGTGTTGAGCCAAAAGATTATTCAACGCATTACCTGTTTGTTGGTAACGTGACAGAATCAATGTAGCATGAGATCGTTGTTGTAATTCGTATGTTTTGGAAATTTCATTCAGTACGAAACTGCCGCCAAGTACAGCGAGAAAACTCATTGGCACAAAAATCAATGCCACCAATTGCCCATAAGCGCTACGGATAGAAAAACGTCGCCAAAAACTTTTGGACTGCGGCATAGAGATAAAACTTGAATAAAATGAATGGCGATATTTTAAGGTTTTTTAAAAACTTTGCAAAGTAAAAATCTAACATAGATCAAAACAATTTTGTGACTATACCGCATCATAATAATCATCTATCAGCACTGGCAGAAGTATTGATTTCACCGTATAATCCATGCATTCCGCTTTCAGTTTAGCAGTTATGAGCCAGATTATTTTTCAGCAAGATCAGTACTTATTAGACCATTATGTTGGGCGTACGCCTTTGGTACGTTTACAACGACTAAATAATAGTTCAGCGACGGTATTAGCAAAGCTTGAAGGCAATAATCCAGCAGGATCGGTAAAAGATAGACCTGCTTATAATATGATTGTACAAGCCGAAAAACGTGGAAAAATCAAAGTCGGTGACCGTTTAATCGAAGCAACCAGTGGTAATACTGGCATTGCTTTGGCAATGGTGGCAGCGATGCGTGGCTACAAAATGACATTGATTATGCCTGACAATATGAGCCAAGAGCGTAAAGATGCCATGCGTGCTTATGGGGCGGAATTGATTACCGTTAGCCAAGCGGAAGGTATGGAAAAAGCTCGTGATTTGGCACTACAAATGCAAGCTGAAGGCAAAGGTTTAGTACTCAATCAATTTGCCAATGATGACAATTGGTTGGCTCACTTTCATGGTACAGGGCCCGAAATTTGGCAGCAAACCCAAGGCAAAATCACCCATTTTGTAAGTGCTATGGGTACAACTGGCACGATTATGGGTGTATCTAAATATCTAAAAAGCCAAAATCCTAACGTAAAAGTAGTCGGTTTACAGCCAGTTGCTGGTGCAAGCATTGCAGGTATTCGTCGTTGGTCACCTGAATATTTACCAAAGATTTTTGATGCCACGTGGGTAGATGAAGTGATGGACATTAGCCAACAAGATGCAGAACAAACGATGCGTGCTTTGGCTCGACAAGAAGGCATTTTTGCTGGCACGTCATCAGGTGGTGCAGTGTGGGCGAGCTTACAAATTGCCAAGCAAAATCCTGACGCAGTGATTGTATGTATTATTTGCGACCGTGGTGACCGTTATTTATCGACTGGGTTATTTTCAGTAGACTAATTTTTTATTTTGTGAATACCATGATTAAAATATCGTTATGATTTGATATTTCGATGATTTTGAGAGTGGTATTTTTTTGTAATAATGATTTAAATATATTCAAGGCAAATCATGACTAAAAAGCATTTTCATTCAAAGACTACAACCAAAAATCACCGCGGTCATTCAAGAACGCATCAGCATCACCAAGTACAAAAAAATATTGAAAACAAAACTGAAATATTGACGATCACTGGCTTTTCGCATGAAGGTCGTGGTATCGCACGCTATGATGAGCAACATGAAAAACAAGGTAAAAAAGTTTTTGTACGTTATGCATTACCTGATGAGCAAGTGCAAGTCTTAATTCAACGTGAGCATAAACGTTTTGATGAAGCAGAAATGCAGCAATTACATTCTAAACCATCACCACATCGTAGAACGCCAATCTGTGTGCATTTTGGCGAGTGTGGTGGTTGTGCATTGCAACATATTGATATGAAACAGCAATTGATATTGAAACAGCAAGCATTGGCATCACATTTGAGTCATTTTGCCCAAATTGAAAATACAGAATGGTTGCCTGCGATGACCAATCCTGAGATGGCTTATCGCCGTTGTAGCCGAGTGAGTATTCAATATACTGCTTCGGGTGCAGAGATGGGTTTTTGTGCCTATAAAAGTAATGATGTGATTGCAATTGAGGCGTGTCCAATTTTACACCAAGATATTCAAAAACACTGGCAAGCATTATCTGCATGTTTAAATCATTTACCGCAAACCAAAGCCATTGGGCATATTGAATTGGTGGCTGCGGATAATACCGTGGCATTATTGATTCGTCATATTACAGATTTGAATGCACAAAGTTTAAATTTATTACAGGATTTTTGTGAAAAACGTGATTGGCAGTTATTTTTACAAGGTGAAAAGAAACAGCAAGCACAATTAATTTATAAATCAGCAGCACAAGATAATTTATATTATGCTTTGCCTGAATTTGATATAAAACTTTATTTTCAGCCACAAGATTTTATTCAAGTGAATGGCACGCTCAATCGCCAAATGATTCAACAAGCCATTGATTTACTGGATTTAAAACAAGGTGAAAAGGTTTTAGATTTATTTTGTGGTCTGGGTAATTTTAGTTTACCACTTGCCAAAGCAGTAGGGGCTACTGGACGTGTTTTTGCTGTGGAAGGTGTTGCAGACATGGTACAGCGTGGACAATATAACGCCAAAGCCAACCAAATCGAAAATATTGAATTTTTTCAGCAAGATTTGAGCCAAGATTTTTCTCAAGCAACTTGGGCAAAACACGGTGTTGATGCGATTTTGCTTGACCCGCCACGTGCAGGGGCGGATTTTGTGATGAGTTATATTGGACATTTTCAAGCATCTCGCATCGTTTATATTTCTTGTGATCCTGCTACTTTGGCTCGAGACAGTAAAAGCTTAAATGATTTGGGCTATACTTTACAAAAAGTGGGGATTATGGATATGTTTAGCCATACCGAACATATTGAATCTATTGCTTTATTTGTCAAGAATGATCTAGAAAATGCAGATTAAAGCGTCAAACTAAAGATAAGCGTGAATGGTATTGCATGAAGAACATGATTTTCAAATGGAATTATCAATCAAATTTATGTTCAGTATGATTGAAACAAGGATTGCAAAATGATGATTTTATTGCATAATAGTCAATTAGAAAAACTGATAAGTAAGTTGTATTTAGGGGTTAAGTGAATGGTTACCGTACGCAAGGAACTACCAATCAAAGCACGTGATTTACATGCCAATGTAGAGCAACATGGTGTGGAAATCGACCTTGATGCATGGCTTGAACAACTAAAACAGACAGGCAGTTATCAATCTCTACAGGTCTTTGAAAAAGCATGTTATTTCTGTTTAGAACATGAGATCAATACCACTGTAGCCCACCGCAATGATACCTTTGCGATGGGTGTAGGTATGGCAGACATCTTGGCACATTTGAATGTTGATGAGTCTACCTTGGTGGCTGCAGTGCTGTATCGTAGCGTGCGTGAAAATCTAATGAGCCTAGCAGAAGTACAAAGCCAGTTTGGTGAGCCAGCTGCCAGCCTTGTAAAAAGCACGCTCGCTATGGCAAAACTTTCTGATCTGATTGAAAAAAATAAAAATTTAGACGAACATTTTTATCAAAATCAACGTGACCATTTGACAGGCATTTATAAGATGCTGATCTCAGTCACTGAAGATGTGCGTGTGGTATTAATCAAATTGGCAGAGCGTACTTACGTCTTGCGTAATTTGGGGAATGAGCCACGAGAGCGTCAAGAGCGTGTTGCACGAGAGATTTTGACTGTATATGCACCTCTGGCACACCGTCTTGGTATTGCACAGCTAAAATGGGAACTGGAAGATTTAGCGTTCCGTTATATTGCACCAGAACGCTACAAAGAAATTGCCAAACTATTGAACGAGAAGCGTACCGAGCGTGAGCAATATATCCAAACGGTGATGCAACAAATCAGAGATGAATTGGCAAAAAATGGGATCCATGCTGAGATAGCAGGGCGTGTGAAGCATATTTACTCGATTTATCGTAAGATGAAGAGTAAAAATCTCAGCTTTGATCAACTCTATGACATTCGTGCTTTACGAATTTTAGTCGATAGCGTACCACAATGTTATCATGCCTTAGGTGCGGTGCATCAACTGTGGCGACATATTCCGCATCAATTTGATGATTATATCACCAATCCAAAAGCCAATGGCTACCGTTCTTTGCATACCGCAGTGATTGCGGAAAATAAATCTTTGGAAATTCAAATTCGTACCAAAGATATGCATCAAGAAGCCGAGCTTGGGGTATGTTCGCATTTCAATTATAAAGAAGGTCAAAAGCAAACTGACCATTCTTTTAACCATCGTTTGCATTCGTTGCGTACTGTACTTGAGCATTATCAAGAGCGTAAAGACAAAGAACCACAAAACTTTGATACAGAGCCTGCTGATGAACAGCTATTACAAGATTTTGAAGAATTTGAAAAAATCTATGTATTTAGCCGTGATGGCGACATCAAAGAGCTACCGCGTGGTGCAACAGTACTTGATTTTGCCTATTATGTGCATACTGAAGTCGGTAATCATTGCTTTGCGGCACGGGTCAATCAACGTTATGTGCCTTTAACTTATATTCTCAAAACTGGCGAGCAAGTCGAGATCCTGACTAAAAAGGACCGTGAGCCGAACCGTGATTGGTTGGTGAATAGTCTGGGTTATATGCGTACCGCACGGGCTAGAGAAAAGCTACGTCATTGGTTTAGGCAACAAGATCGCAGTAAAAACTTGGAAACTGGACGTGAAATCTTGCATAAAGAATTGTCACGTCTAGCGATTCATCCAAAAAGTATTGATTTGAATGATTATTGCCAACATTTTAATCTAAAAACTGGCGATGATATCTTGGTTGCGTTGGTGACGGGCGATATTGGTTTAAACCAGCTGATTAAACATATCAATCGTCAAATGGATTTGGACGAAGATGAGCCTGCTTTGGTACTTAAACCTGCGTTAAATCCACGTGCCAGTCATACTTTGTCAGCACATGGTATTTTAATTGATGGTTTGGATAATGTTGAACTGTACATGGCGAAATGTTGTCAGCCTGTGCATGGCGAGGCGATTGGCGGTTACATTACGCTTAATCGTGGTGTCAGTATCCACAAAATAGGCTGCCCTGATTATCTGCGTATGATTGAACAAGACCCAGAGCGTATGGTGGAAGCAGACTGGGAAATGCAACCAACCCGCGGGCAAAGTGTGCAAATTGTGGTCGATGCTTATGATCGTCGTGGTTTGTTGCGTGATTTAACCCAAGTGATTTTTGCTGACCATGTCAATATCCGTCAAGTAAATACCATTTCACAAACGGATGGTATTGCCAATATGAAACTGTTGGTGGAAGTCAAAGGCTTGTCGCAATTGTCCAAGCTGTTGGCAAGACTAGAGCAACAACCAGGGATTATTAGTGCCAAACGGGTAGTGCAAGGGCATTAATCGGCGATTATTTTAGACCATGCAAAACCCGCCACCATTGCCCAAGATTGTGATTAAACCGCATGCTCGGGCTAAGCATCTGAAGTTAAGCGTATCCCATCGTGGCATACGCTTGACGGTGCCTTATGGTTGTTCACAGCGAGACATTGATCAGTTTTTACAAAAAAGCCAAGCATGGCTATTACAAACTTGGCAAAAATATCAACAATATACGGTAAGCAATTCGCCCAATTCACAGCAAAATAATATTCATTCTTCTGATAATATAATACAGAATCAATTTCAAAATGAACAACAGCAATTACCAACTGTATTGCATTTGGCATTTTCAAATCAGGTGATACAGATTGAATACGATAAAAATATCAAGCTTAGTCAATTTGATCCGACACAGCCCAAACTGATTATCAACCCGCATCATGCTGAAAAATTATTGACGCATTTTATCATCCAACAAGCAAAATTGGTGTTGCCGTATCAAGTGCGATGCTATGCTGAACAACAGCATTTGACGGTAAATAAAATCCGTATCGCCACACCGCATACCCGATGGGGCAGTTGTAGCAGTAAGCAAGATATTATGTTGCATGCAGGTTTGTTATTGATGCCACAAGCACAGGCGGAATATGTGATTTGGCATGAATTGGCACATACCAAGCACATGCACCATCAGGCGGAATTTTGGCAATTTTTACAGCAGATTTATCCGCCTAGTGTAGAATTTAAGAAACAAGCTCGGCAATTTCAATTACCACATTGGTGGAAAGTAAAATAATAAACCTAAAGAAATTTTGGCAAAAATTGTCTTGTATTAAGCATCATTTAGGCATACATTAAAAGTGGGTAAGAAAAAAATTGTAAAGTTAAACGCTAATGATTTTTCAGAAATGATAGTAAATTTGATGCTAAAAAGGTTAATCAAACCGATACTGTTAGTGATATCAACGATTACGCTATTGGGTGGATGTATGCATCCAAACAAAGTCATCGAGTATGACGAAGAAGTTAAACTACATGACGGTAGCATGATATGGGTACATATCAAAAGGCACTATGTCTATGTCAGTGCAATCGGGCAAGGGGCAGGTTATATTCCTAAAGTCGTAGAGATAAGTTGGGATACAGGTTTTCCAAATGTGGGGAGAAAATCGGTGTTTTTTAATGACTATGTTGCAATTATTGATAAATACAATGGCAACTGGTATATCGCAGGTGAAAAAAACACTAGTTCTGAATTGAAAATATCAAGATCTACAAATTGTAATGTCGTCGGTATTTTTATCACAAGCCGTTGTATTGTTGCCGTAAATAAAGAAGGAAGTTTTTTTCAGCCAGAAAAGAATGATATTTATAATATCATCAAGCGTAATATTATTTATCCAGTAGATATTAAAGATTGGGGCAGGATTCCAGAACCATTACATAATACTAGATTAAGTTGGAGTAAAAAACTTGATTTAGATAAAACTCAGTCTAAAAGATTCAACGGTTTACAAAATCCATTTTTCACAGGAGAAAGTCAATAAGTGGACTAAATTTAATTAATAAGCAGAAGTCAGCCTATGCCATTCTTACAAATAGCATATATTGGGATGTTATTTGTAAGAGATACCGCCATGCAAGACATCATTGAACATTATGAAAATTTGGATACCAGTGATTTTAAAGTGGTACAGCCCAAAATCATTCAAACTTTACAACAACGCCACCATGATTTTTTAGCAAGCCAACACATTTTAGGCTTGGATGCGGAAGTATTGACATGGCTTAGCCATCAAGATAGCCATACCAAAAGTCATATTAATGATGTAATTAAACACATTATGGCAGTCAAAAATACCAATAAATAATCAGATGTTTTAACTCGGCACTTGCACCAAAACAATATTACGAGAGATAAAACGCTGTTTACGTTTTAAGCTACGGTCATTTTGATTTTTGCCATAATATTTTGGATTGGGCAAAACTGATGCCAAAAAGATAGCTTGCTGACGGTTGAGATCTTTGGCAGATTTACCAAAGTAATGCAAACTGGCGGCTTCAACGCCATAAATATTTTCGCCAAATTCTACCGAATTGAGATAAACTTCCAAAATACGCTTTTTCGGCCACATCTGTTCCATCATCCATGTGGCAATCGCTTCTTGCCCTTTACGGATATAAGAACGGTCTGGATACAAGAATAAATTTTTGGAAAGTTGCTGCGAAATGGTCGAACCACCGACTACGATTTCGCCTTCTTCGCCATTACGTTTGATGGCTTGAATCATGCCATCAAAATCAAAACCAGAATGATTGACAAATTGAGCATCTTCGGCAGCAATCACCGCAGCACGCATTTGCGGACTGATTTGGTCATAATCTACCCAACGATGATAGATTTTATTATTACTGTCTTCAAAATAATGCAAACGCATAAACATGCTAAATTCGACAGGATTGGTACGCCAATATGCCAAACTGGTAAATACCCATAACTGTACCGCTAAAAATGTACAGCATACCAGCATAAAAAGGCGAAAAAACCACTTTAACATATTAAAAAATAGACAAAAAATTAAAAATCAGCATAGCGAAATTGTATTACAATCGCAAGTGCTTTTTGTAGTGATTGTGCGATATGGCGTGTATCGATTTTACGGTGATGACAGGATATTTACATTGCACAAAAGCCAACATTGATATATGAATGGTCATCTTTGGCATGGATGGTTACACTATATTTTCCATTACGTTCGATTTTCCAATTCCAATATTTCTTCGGGTTGTTTCCTTCTGTAAAAGAATAATAAGGTTTAATGACTTTTGCATTGGGTTGTTTAACTTGAATCTTTTCAATGGATTCACTATTAATTTGCAAATCTTGACCTTTGGCTAAATCCAAAGTAAAAATCCGTCCAGCCACATCACCGACAAAATATCCGCATGTACTGCCCTTTGCAAATTGAATCGGTGTGGTTTTGGCTTGAGCCGTATTTATAGTAAAAACAGTCAATATTGATGCCATGATAAAAATTTTGCTCAATTTCATTTTTATTTCCAGTTTCGTTTAATTAGATGTTTTAATTTTTATCACAAATCCAAAAATAAAACTACCGCAAAAACATTTATTTTTTTGCGGTAGCATAATCATTTAGAGATAAAAAAATTATTTTACATCAAGCAAACTATTGACGGTTTCCAATAGATTTTTTGATTTGGCTTTGGCTTGTAAGCCTTGCAATTGGACTTTGACTTGCTCACGTTTATCCGCTTGCAATGTGTACCAACGGCTCAGAGCTTGAATCAAACGTGATGCCATGATTGGATTTTTTTCATCCAATTGTGCTGCCAATTCAATAAAATGACGCACCCCCATTTCCGACCACATATTCACAGGACGACTACTCAAACCGCCAGTCACCGCACGAATACGGTTTGGCACATTGATGTCATAATCCGCATGATTCACCAGACTAGCCAATTGATTTTCAGCCAAATTCGGCTGTCCTGCTTGCGTGCTAAACCATTGATCAATCACCAAATCTTCATTGCTAAAGCGTTGATAGAAATCATTTAACACATCTTGGCTTTGCGGTGCATTTGCCCAAACCAAAGCACGCATCGCCCCCAAACGTTCAGTCATGGTTTTTGCTTGGTTATATTGTTGATAAGCCAATGCAAAAGCATCGTTATCACCTTGTTTAATCAACATATTTAAGCAAATATTACGCAAGGCACGCACGCCCATCGCTTGACTAAATGGCATATCGGCAGTGACTTGGCAAGCTTCATAATAATTTTTCCAAAAGCCTTTCAGATGATTTACCAAAAGTTTGACCAAGCTATCGCGTTTGGCTTTCACTGTTTCAGGCTGATAATCACTATCAATCAAACTTGCCAAATAACTTTCACTTGGAATATCTAACAAGCGTGATGCAAGTAACGGATCACTGCTCGCCAATTTTGGCAATACCGCTTGCATCGCGTTCAGATAAGCTTGCAAAGTCGCGTTATCTGCTTGTAAATCACCATCCGCCAATAGAATACGCTCGAGCAATGTTTGTGTCGCTTGCCATTGGTTAAAGCCATTATTTTCATGCTGAATTAAAAACGCCAAATCTGCGTCATCATAAGCAAAATCTAGATTTACAGGTGCAGAGAAGTTACGCAATAATGAAATAATCGGTGCTTGCTCAACTTGGTTAAAAGTGATTTCCGCTTGTTCGCTATTCAACAAATACACGCCATCTTTGACGTGGTCTTGCTGTAAATCTATACAATTTAGCGTCAATTGCTCGCCTGAATTTTTATCAAACAATGCCAAAGCCACTGGAATTGGCACAGCTTTTAAGTTTGGATATTTGTCATGTGGTTTGATGCTTTGTTTAAATTGTACTTTAAATTGTTTTGCATCTGCATCATAAGCAGTTTGCACGCTCAAAGTCGGGGTATGTGGTTGGTTATACCAATTTAAAAAGCCCGATAAATCTACACCTGAACCTTGCGATAAAGCCGATACCCAATCTTCGACCGTCACGGCTTGTCCATCAAACAGTTCAAAATATTTATCTGTGCCTTGACGGAATTTTTCTTTGCCCAATAATGTCGCCATCATACGCGAAATTTCCGCACCTTTTTCATAGACTGTGGCGGTGTAGAAATTATTGATTTCAACAAAATGATCTGGACGTGGTGGGTGAGCCAACGGGCCTGCATCTTCAGGGAATTGATGTGATTTTAAAACTGATACATCATCAATACGTTGCACCGCAGCCGATTGCAAATCTTCAGAAAAAGACTGATCACGGAATACAGTCAGGCCTTCTTTTAAGCACAATTGGAACCAGTCACGGCAAGTGATACGGTTACCCGTCCAGTTATGGAAATATTCATGGGCAATCACCGATTGCACACGCATAATCGCCATATCGGTGGTATATTCTTCATCTGCCAGTACACATGATGTATTAAAAATATTTAAACCTTTATTTTCCATCGCCCCCATATTAAAAGCACTGGTCGCAACAATCATATAATTATCAAGATCATACGGTAAGCCGTAATGCTCTTCATCCCAACGCATAGAGTGTTTTAAGGCTTGCATGGCGATATGACATTTGGCAATATCTTTTGGCTCGGCATAAATTTCTAATGCCACATCACGCCCTTCGCTGGTCGTGTATTGATCTTTTAATACCGCCAAATCACCAATCACACAAGCAAATAAATAGCTTGGCTTTTGTGTTGGGTCTTGCCAAATCGCATAATGACGACCATTTTCCAGTTCGCCTTTTTCTAACAAATTACCATTAGCAAGTAGGGTTGGATACTTTTTATCCGCTTCTAGGCGTGTGGTAAAACGTGACAATACGTCTGGACGGTCTGGGTAAAAGGTAATTTTACGAAAGCCTTCAGGTTCGTTTTGGGTCACAAATAAATCGTCACCTGCTAGATATAAGCCTTCCAAATGTGTATTGGTGTGTGGTTTGATTTTGACCACAGTTTTGATGGTGGCTTGTTCAGGTAAATCAGTTAAGACCAATTTTTCGCTATCTAATTGATATTGATTGGCTTGTAGTACTTGTTCATTGATTTGAATCGATTGTAAATCTAAATCTACGCCGAATAGTACCAAGTCACCTTGATGTTGGCGTTTGACCTGTAATGTTGAAGTAACGCTCGCATCTTGTTCATATAAAGCAATATCTAAATCAATACTTTGCACCTGAAAAGCTGGTGGAGTGTAGTCCTTTAAATAAATTGTTTCTATGCTATTGCCATGCCCTTGTTTCATTAGCGATTCTCACTGTTAGATTGATAAATGCAAAGAATATTATGCAAAGATAAAAGTTTTTTGCAAGGGGAGAATGGTATAAATTATTCTACTACAATAGGGTAAATTGTAGGCGTATTTTATGATAAGGTATTTTTTGACCATTTTACATATAATTTACTGATATGTTTAAATCAGAATTAGTCTATCTCAACCTATCTAGTCTGGAGAAAAATGATGAAAAAATATAATTTTAAGGAATATTCATATTTATTAAAATTTTCTCTCACAAATTTTATATGTATTTTACTAGTAATGGGTTTGACAGCGTTTTGTACTTTTACTTATGCTGCATTTTTTGAATCTAGCACAGGAAATATACTATGGCAGTATATGATACCAATGGCTTGTGGATTATGGCTTATACTCTTCTCATTAGACCTCTTTCGAAAATGTAAATTTAGCGATTAACTTGCCAATTTATAAATCCTGCCACTAATTTCATTCTCAA
>NZ_JBHFHK010000016.1:0-38729 GCF_041928215.1 Hubeiibacter jixunmingi
TCGCTAGTATCATTTGTCGGTAGTCTTGTGAGTATGCCATAGTTATATTGTACCAATTTTATTTTTCTTTTGCTATAAACATAACACCGCAAAGGTTTAGGCTTTTGCGGTGTTTTTTTGCTCTTAGATATCATTGTAATAAGTGAGTCAGATCAAAAAAGATTACGTTAAAATAAAGGCACTATGGGCAAAAGCTTGCGAACAGCAGTATGAAGTCGCTTGCAAAAATTTAGACATGCTAAAACAGCAAAAAGATGAAACATTGGCTACAGAATTTTTTATGAATTGAAAAGCTTTGAATTTCTAAATGCCAAAAACACAAAAAGCACCTACAATCCAGTAGATGCTTATTTGTATTTGAGCAGTACGATGAAACAGCCTTGTCTATCGTCGAGTCCTTGCCTATATCCTTATGTTTGCAAAAGTTATGCTATCCATCGCTCCATGTGTATAGAATAGTCAAAAAATCCTTGTTCGCAAATCAGTCATTCGCCTTACTTAACGTAAGCCAAAACTGACAAGTAATCCAAAGTCAATAATTTTAGTCTTTATACAAGTTCATAACGACAATTATTTTACTGCTCTATTGACGACTATTCTATAAATCACATTCTATAGAGCCAATTTTGTTGGCTATAAAGTGAATTTTTTCTGCGTTGTCCTTTACAAAGCCATTCTGTAGGTTAAAATGTAGTGTTTAGTCCAAAACCGCAATATAACAGGTAAACCGCAATGAGCAAGCAAGACGACAATAGCGTCGATTATAAAGCCACGCTAAATCTCCCGCATACAGATTTTGCTATGAAAGCTAGCCTAGCCACGCGTGAAGCAAAATGGTTAGAAGATTGGTATGCTGATGATCTATATCAACAAATTCGTCAAGCTCGTATAGGTAAGCCAAAATATATTTTGCACGATGGCCCTCCATATGCCAATGGTGCGATTCACCTAGGTCACGTGGTCAATAAAGTGCTCAAAGATATTATCATCAAAAGCCGTACCTTAGATGGCTTTGATGCACCGTATGTGCCAGGTTGGGACTGTCACGGTCTGCCGATTGAACTCAAAGTCGAAGAAAAAGTCGGTAAAGTCGGGGTAAAAATTGATGCAGCAGCATTCCGTACCGCTTGCCGTGACTATGCCACCACGCAAATTGCCTTACAAAAGAAAGATTTCCAACGTTTAGGCGTATTTGGTGATTGGGAAAATCCGTATCTGACCATGAACTTTGAGCAAGAAGCCAATATCGTGCGTGCTTTGGGTGCGATTTATGACAATGGTCATATTCAACCTGGATTAAAGCCAGTAAACTGGTGTTTGGACTGCGGTTCTGCCCTTGCCGAAGCCGAAGTCGAATATGAAGAAAAGAAATCTGACGCGATTGATGTAGCGTTTGCCGTAGTGGATTTGGCGGACTTGTCAAAACGTGTTGGGGTGGAAATCACCCAAGCGACCGATGTAGTGATTTGGACAACGACACCTTGGACATTGCCTGCCAACCAAGCGGTCAGCTTTCATCCAGAATTAGATTATCAAATCGTTCAAGCTCAAGCAGAAAAAGGCGACAGCCACAATTTGATTTTAGCCAAAGACTTGGCGGAATCGGCTTGCCAACGTTATAAACTAAGCGATGTTAAAGTCTTGGCAGAATTTAAAGGGCAAGTACTAGAATTATTACAATTACAACATCCATTATTGCCACGCCAAGTACCTGTAATTTTAGGCGAACACGTTACTGCTGACAGCGGTACGGGTGCAGTACATACCGCCCCTGCTCACGGTGCGGACGACTATAATGTTGGTTTAAAATACAATCTTCCTGTAGAAAATCCAGTGGCAGGTAATGGCGTGTATTTGGACACGGCAGGCATTTTTGTCGGTGAGCACATCTACAAAGCCAATCCGCAAATCATTGAAAAATTAAAAAATGAACAGCGTTTGATGGCACATGTTCCTTTGCAACACAGCTATCCACATTGCTGGCGACACAAAACGCCAATTATTTTCCGTGCGACACCGCAATGGTTTATCAGCATGGACGAAAATGGCTTGCGTGAACAAGCGTTGAAAGAGATTGAAGAAAATATCGAATTTATCCCTGATTGGGGTAAAAACCGTCTGCAAGCCATGATTGAAGGTCGTCCAGACTGGTGTATTTCTCGTCAGCGTACTTGGGGCGTGCCGATTCCATTCTTTGTGCATAAAGATACCAATGAATTGCACCCACGCACGTCTGAATTGACTGAACAAGTGGCTCAATTGATTGAAAAAGAAGGCATTAATGCATGGTATAACCGTGATGTGGCGGACTTTTTACCAAGCGAAGAAGCCGAACAGTATCGTTGCGTGCGTGATACTTTGGACGTATGGTTTGACTCAGGTTCAACACATTATGCGGTATTGGATAAGCGTGATGAATTAACGCGTCCTGCTGATTTGTATTTGGAAGGCTCAGACCAGCACCGTGGTTGGTTCCAAACTTCTTTATTGACCAGTGTGGCGATTCATGGCAAAGCACCGTTTAAAGGCTTATTGACGCACGGTTTTACCGTGGATGAGCACGGTCGTAAATTGTCAAAATCTTTGGGCAATTACATTCCATTTGAAGAAATCTTAAAGCAATTGGGTGCGGACGGTTTGCGTTTGTACGTGGCATCCAGCGATTATCGTTATGAAATTGCTGCATCACAAACCGTATTTGACCGTGTATCAGACAGCTATCGCCGTATCCGTAATACCTTGCGTTTCTTGTTGGCAAACCTAAATGGTTTTGAACCTGACCGTGATGCGATGCCGATTGATGATTTGATTGCTCTTGATCAGTACATTTTACAGCGTGCCAATGAAGTGCAACAAACTATCGTCAAAGCCTATGAAGAAATGACTTTCCATGCGGTGGTGACACAGCTTACTCAGTTCTGTATCAATGACTTGGGCGGTTTTTATTTGGATATTATCAAAGACCGTCAATACACTACTAAAGCGGATTCGCAAGCACGTCGCTCGGCTCAAACGGCTTTGTATCATATCACGCAAGCCTTTGTACGTTGGATGAGTCCGATTTTGAGCTTTACCGCTCAAGAAGCATGGCAGTTAATCCCTGCTCAATCTGAAAAATATGTCTTCACCACTGAATGGTATGACCTACCGCAACCAAGCCAAGCCAATGAATTGAGCGAAGCCGATTGGCAAGCTTTATTGCAAGTCAAATCAGCGGTAAATAAGCAAATCGAAGTCGCACGTAATGCCAAAATCGTTGGTGGTAACTTGTCTGCCAAAGTACAAATTTGGGCGGATGCACCATATTATGATGTATTGACCAAGCTTGGCGATGAATTGCGTTTTGTATTGATTACATCACAAGTCGAAGTGAATGCCTTTGATGCGGCACAAGGTGAAAGCACTGATTTGGCTGAAGTGCGTGTAAACATCTCTGCTGCCGAAGGTGAAAAATGTGCCCGTTGCTGGCATGTCTTGCCTGATGTCAATACCCACGAAGGGCATGAAGGCTTGTGTTCACGTTGTATCATCAACTTGCCGACTGGCGAAGGTGAAGTACGTCGCTATGCCTAATTCATCGCAAAAAAAATGGTTTTATTCGCATAATGTGTTGTGGTTATTGATTAGTGTGGCGATGATCATTATTGATCAAGTCACCAAATATATTGCCGTCAGCAAATTAGTCAATGAGTACAACAGCGTGCCTGTATTGCCTTTTTTAAGTTGGACGCTTGCCTACAATCCAGGGGCAGCGTTTAGCTTTTTATCCAATGCAGGCGGTTGGCAACGATTTTTCTTTATTGGTTTATCGGGCGTCATGTCAGTGATTTTTTTGGCATGGCTGTTGCGTTTGCCTAAAGGCTTAAAAGTCATGCCTGTGGGTTTGGCATTTTTGCTGGGCGGTGCTGTGGGCAATCTGATTGACCGTTTGACTACGACTGTGGTCAATTATCGTGGCGATACGTTGACAGGTGCAGTGATTGATTTTATTCATGTGCATCATATTCCGAGCAATTTTCATTTTCCGATTTTTAATGTGGCGGATATTGCGGTGAATATTGGCGTGGCATTATTGATTATTGATGCTGTGTTTTTAGAAAAAAGACGTAACGCACGCTATGAGCAATAAGGTAAAGTTATGAGCAATTCTCCAATTATTCAACCCAATGAAGAAATCCGTATCGAACAGGGCTCAAAAGTGGATTTGCATTTTTCGGTGGCGATTGAAGACGGTGTAGAAATCGACAATACCCGTGGACGTGATGAGCCTGTCAGCCTTGTGATAGGTGATGGCAATTTGTTGGAAGGTTTTGAAAAGGCGTTGTTTGGCTTGCGTGCGGGCGATCGTCGTACCGTGCATTTACCGCCAAGTGAAGCCTTTGGCGACTGGAATCTAGAAAATGTACAAAAGTTTGATACGGTCAAATTTGAACAACGTCCAGAAATCGGGCAAATGATTGAATTTGAAGATAAAGCCAAAGCCAGTCTGTTTGGTGTGGTCAAATCAGTCAATGATAGCATTACCGAAGTGGATTTTAATCATCCTTTGGCAGGTAAAAATATCGCCTTTGAAGTGGAAATTTTTAAGGTCACGCCAAGCGGTCAGCAAGGTGTTAAACTGATGTAAAACCAAAAGGATATTGTTAATTCAATGTCCTTTTTTCATTTTTATAACCAATTGGGAATAATCATGACTACAAATCTCGGACGTAATACCGCCCCAGACCATCATGCCGATTTACAAGTATTACAGCGTATCCGCAAATTTTTATTGCCCAAAGATTTTCAGATTTCTGAACAGTTATTAACAGAACTGAATCAAGGTTATTTATTGGGTGATGCACCGATAGATAATCTATTACAACAAGGTTTTAAATTTGCCAAACCTTTACAACAACAGATTTTAAACCCTGATAATCAAATAAATGAAAATTTAAAAAATCATCCCGATTTTCAATTACTTATCACTCAATTTTCTAACCAACCGAGTTGGTATAATCCTGAATTGGCTCGCATTGGTGCGGTGGCGTATCGCCGTTATCCCTTGATGTTGATTTGGTTATTACGCAATGTGGCATTGATGGCAGGTTATAGTATTCCTGCCTTGTCGTTACCTTTAATCAAAACTGGGGCATTGGTACACGATGCCTTGCCACGTTTGATGCGGACTTATGCTTATATTTCAAACAGCTTAAAGTAGGCGATAGAGTACTTTCTAAGAATGCTGATAATGGTGGCGAACTAACGTATAAACCTATTAAAAATATTATGATAACAAATAATATTGAAGTATATGTTATAGATTTTACTAGGTCTATAGATTATTCATTGCCTTTCAAAGAACAACTTAGATTGCAAAGATTAGTAGATGAAAAACCGCCTTATCGAATTATAACTACGAAAAATCATCCTGTATGGGTAAATGGGAAAGGGTGGTTAGCTATTGAAAATTTGAAATTTACAGATACTACCACAAATTTTGAAGGTATTAATTACTCTTTGAGAGCAGGAAATAATCCCTACAAGGATAATATACTTAGGACTTACGCAGATTTAACGTTTCCGTTCGTGGTGAGCTTGTCGAACCATAGGAAACGTTACCCTTCGACAGGCTCAGGGCGAACGTTTCTACTATTTTTGCGTAAGTCCTAATACTAAAAACTATCTATCGTACTAAGAATCCTAATATTGGATTTATACCGAAATTCGATGAAGATAATTTATATGTTGAAGGTAGTTTAGTTGAACTATATGGTTGTAAAGAGTTATCAGATAATATTATTAATTCGGATTTTAATAAATTATTTGTTAAGAATGATGATTGGAAAGAAAATCTTCTTGAGCAGACGCCAGCCGAGCATCGTGACCATGCTGAGTTCTATGGTTTCCGCACAGGCGATTGGACAGATCCTGACACAGTGAATTGGGCAGAGGGCGAGGGTCCATTGACCATGACAGTATATAATATTGAAGTCGAAGATATCCATACTTACTTTGTGGGTGAAGCAGGTATTTGGGTGCAAAGCCAGTAAAATTAAACCAGCTCTTTTTCAGTTGGTAATGCAAAAGGTGGATGGTCGCTCAGAGCGATAATTCTAATTTCATTTTCCAAACGCATATAATGCAAAATATATTGGCTGACTTGTTCACCATTGCTTGCAGTAGTATAGTTTGGAATGCCTATATGATAATGCCAAAGATGATATTTTTGAGCAAAGGCAACACGTTCGGACCAATTGGGATGATCAAAAGGTACATTATCCGATGCTTTATTCCGCCCTTGCAAACCATCTAAACAATGTTGTTTTACATGGTTGATAAAAGCAAGGATTTTTTCTTTATCCGCCTTGGGATAATTTGGAAATTTGTGTTTAAAATCATTACTGGTACTGACGTGCATCATTAAACACTACGCAACCATTTTTCAAAATGTTCTACATCTTGTACAGCATGATCAGGAATAGCAGGGGTAAAACCGCTATCAATGGATGATTGTAATGTTTTTATATCAAAATCAATATGTTCATCGCTAAATTGTCGAGTTAATGCCAATACCGCCAACTGTTCAGCAGTAACGCCTTGCGCTTTGGCAGTATGTTCAATTTGCATTTGCACATGTGGTGGTAAGTCTAAAATCATAATTTTATACTCTTATTGCTAAGCATGCTAAACATTATACGCTAAATATTGTTTTAGGCGAATGGCTTATATGTTTTGTTGTGACTAAAAATAAAAACCGCAACAATTTTGCAATTATTGCGGTCTTTAGATATTAGCATCAAATCAGCAAAATTATTTTTTCGCTGCTTCAATACATCTTAAGATATCTTGTTTCGCGACGTCGCTACCTTCCCAACCACTGATTTTCACCCATTTACCTAGTTCTAAATCTTTGTAGTGTTGGAAGAAATGTTCGATTTGGCTGATTAATAATGCAGGCAAATCGGTATATTCTTTCACGTCTTTGTACAATGGGCTAAGCTTGTCATGTGGTACAGCGATAAGCTTGGTATCGATACCGCCATCATCTTCCATGTTTAATTTACCTACTGGACGGCAACGCACGACCGAACCTACCGCCACTGGATGCGGTGTCACCACCAATACGTCTAATGGGTCACCATCTTCAGACAAAGTATTGTTGATATAACCATAGTTGGCAGGATAGAACATCGCTGTACCCATAAAACGATCTACGAACAAAGCATCAGTCTCTTTGTCGATTTCGTATTTGATTGGCGGTGCATTGGCAGGGATTTCAATCACCACATAAATGTCATTTGGTACATCTTTACCCGCTGGAACATCTTTATAACTCATCGCTTTTACTCTGTGTTTATCAAAAAAGTGACTGCCATTATAGCGATTTTTCTTTTAAATATCAGCATGACAAATACATGAATTTTGTAGGTGACGCAGACAAAATTTATTTTTTACAGTGATCTCAGTGCATTTCATTGCTTAAAAAATAAAAAATCTTACACAAGCACTTTGCATCATTCCACAAAAACAGTATGCTAAACCTTATTGCCTCATTTATACATTTTGTTTTAGGTTATCGCTATGTCTGTTTACACGCCGTTATCGCTTGCCCAAGTGCAACAATTTGCATCCCAATTTGCTTTGGATATTGTGGATCTTAAGCCAATTCAGGGCGGTATCCAAAATACCAATTATTTTTTGATTGCGGCGGATGGCACACAATACGTTTTGACTTTATTTGAACAAATGGATGCTGATGATGTGGCATCATTATTTCCTGCTTTGCAACAATTGGCAAAAAGCAGCTTGCCGATGGCATTGCCATTAAGTATTGATGGGCAAGCTGTGTTTACTTTGGCAGATAAACCCGCTCAAATCGCACCACGCATTTATGGCGAACACCCAGAACCATCTGCCACAGTGGGGCAAGCACAAGCGATCGGTCACGCTTTGGCGACTTTGCATATGGCACTCAAAGATGTAGATTTAGACCGTGAAAATACCCATGGCGATATATGGTTGGCTGAAACGTCTGCATTATTATATAAAGAAGAAATGACGCCAGCACAACAGCAGTTGATGGATACCGTTTTAACGGCTTATCAAAACGTACAACAGCAATATCCAAATCGCCCTAAAGGCTTGATTCATGCCGATTTATTCCGAGACAATACTTTATATCAAGGTGATACTTTGTCGGGAATGTTAGATTTTTTTGAAATTAATCGGGATGAATTTTTATTAGATATTTCGATTGCCATCAATGACTTCTGTAGTGATTATCCAAACATTGTTTTAAATGATGAAAAATATCAAGCCTTTTTGCATGGCTATCAGCAAATCCGTCCTTTAACTGATGATGAACAAGCGGCATTGCCAGTATACTTGGCGATGGCAGCATTCCGTTTTTGGATGTTGCGTTTGGACGTAGCTCGCATGAACCGTTTGCAAGGGCGTACAGGTGCAGATATTTTACAAAAAGACCCAGAGCAGATGCGTGCGATGTTAGAGCAACGTTTGCAACGTGCTAAGGTCTAATCATGGCACGTTATCAAGGTCGCCTGATCGAATGGCATGATGACAAAGGCTATGGTTTTGTGGAAACCCTTGGCGAAAGCAAAGATAGCGTCAAGAGCAGAGTGTTTTTACACATCAAAAACTTTGAACGGCAAGGACCACGTCCGATTGTGGGCTGTGTGGTGGATTATGAGTTGAGCATTGATAGCCAATCTCGTCCGCAAGCAGTCAAAGTGCGTTATGTCAAAGCCAATCAAGTCAGACAAAGCAACGCCACAAAAAACTCTCCACCTATCAATAATGTCACATCGATTCATGGCAAAACATGGCTTAGACCTGCTTATATTGCCATGGCGGTGTATTGGGTATCAGTTTTGGTATTGGCGTTTTATCATTTATTACCGCCATTCACCATTTTGTCGTTGTCTTTAATCAATAGTTACAGCTATTGGTTGTACCATAAAGATAAACAAGCTGCTATGTCAGGCATACAGCGTGTACCCGAACAGCACTTATTGCTGTGTGCGGTGTTGGGTGGTTGGTCGGCAAGCCTGTTGGCACAACAGCATTTTCATCATAAAACCGTCAAACAGCCTTTCCAAAGAAATTTTCAATTGGCAAGTGTGGCACATTGTTTATTATTGATGGCGAGCATTGCCATATATGCTGTATGGTAAACTGTTTGAACTTATATCTTTTTTGTTATTTTTTCAAATGAATTGTTTTAAATTTAAACATGATAGGCTAGAATCACGATAATCTCTGTTTATCTTTGAGTGGAATACTATGGAAAAGTCATTATTTTTAGTTGGTACTTTATTACTTGCAAATACTGCATTTGCACAAGCGCCTGTAGTCAATTTTGGTAAGCCTGCAGTTGAAATTTCCATTACAAGTAGTGTAGCAAATACGCCAGCAGCTACAACGAATGTGAATAACAACGTCAATGCACCAAAAGTGAATCCACCGACTTTTGCGATAGGTGCCTTTGAAAATATAAATGGTAAACTCAACTCGCTCAATACCAATGTTGCAGTGAAAAGTAATTCGACACACCGCATCTGTTGGACGATCAATAATACAGGTTATCATGGTCAAACTAAACTTGAAGAAATTATCAATGCACCTGCTCGCAGTCAATTCGTCGATCCTGATTCAACACATGTAGAGCGTTCTAATGATGGGCGTTACCATCGTATTGAGCGTTTAGTTTATCTATCGCCAGAACAGGATGCGATCAGTAAGTGTTGGAAATTTGACAACACTGATCCATCTGGTGAATACAATATACAGCTCAAAGTTGGCGATATCGTCTTCCCTGCACAGCGTTTTAGTCTGCGTTAACCTATCGTCTGTTCTTCAAAAAGGGCGTCTATCATAACGCCCTTTTCCAACATTAAGCACAAAGACAGTGAGAATAAAGCCAAAAATCAAACTTAATGAGTCTATTTTTGCTTTTTTTATCAACAAATATCATTTAAAGTGCAATTTTCGCTTGTATATTTCATTTTTTTTGTTAAAATACCGTCCATCAAGAAGATTGGGTCGTTAGCTCAGTTGGTAGAGCAGCGGACTTTTAATCCGTTGGTCCCGCGTTCGAGTCGCGGACGACCCACCATTTTTTTGAACCCAATTTTGGGTCGTTAGCTCAGTTGGTAGAGCAGCGGACTTTTAATCCGTTGGTCCCGCGTTCGAGTCGCGGACGACCCACCATTTTATAGCCCTTTCGTACTCCTTACGAAAGGGTTTTTTTTATCTATCATTTGACGATTAGTCTTTTGCATGATAACTCCATATCACACTATGCTTACGTTTGTGCTGATTTGTACCAATACGTTTGAACTTGGTATTGCGAAACATGGTTAAGATCTTACCATTTTGTCCAGTCACCACATGAATACCATTCATCTTCTTCAGCTCAGGACATATCTTCCCAAATCGCTGAATCTCTCGCTTACCAACACGATAATACACCGCACCTTTGTCATAAAAGCGTCGTCCATAGCGTATGGCATGTGCCACCATCCATGCTTGGATATTTCGTTGCTGACCACGGTGATAGGCATGAAAAGTATAATTTAAATGAAGACTGGCAAAATCTTCATAGCAGCCCATTTTTGATTCCCCCTCTTGTTGTACTAAAAATAATAATCTTAAGCATCTTAATGCAAATTTAGCCGAAAAAAAACCATGTCATTAAACATGGTTACAATTTCCACAAGATTTTAAATCAATAAGTTTCAATTGATTGAAATTAAGAGATTTTTAAATGTGTTAGTTCGTATAAGAACTATTATTTTAAAATTTTTGCTTTCAACTGATTGAGATTTTGCATCGCAGTCTTAGCAATCTCAGGCATCAGCAAGCGAGAGGCTTTGCCAAACCACACTAACAAGGAATAATCACCCTCAACAGTCACTCTACCCTCTTGAATACCTTTCATCAAACGGCTGCTATCGCCAGCACTCAGCGTTTTCACCGCATAATCTGTGTCTGCAAACTGCAAATTGAAATCAACCTGTGCTTGGTCTTTTAATTTTTTGAAGTGTCGGATTTGTTGTTGGCTCACTTGCACATAATATTGTACGCCATCAACCACACCAATCTGCATGATAAAATCACGATCTTGAATTAGACTTTGAAAACGGCTATTGCTTTTGGCAAGATATTTCATACGGTAAATGATTGCGTTAAGCAATAATTCAAAAGGATCTGTACTCATATCCAATATAGGCAATTTGATCACAGGAATACGAGAAAAATTAATCATGGCTTGCTCCTTATCTTGCAGGCAGTCGTTCGTCATACGTGGAAAAATGTTACCATACTAACATGTTGAAATTTAATGTGTAAAATTTCTGCGAGGCACAACCGATATGCTATCTATAAAGCGATAATATCAATTATGCCATCTCAGCCTTTTTGACAGCCAACATATTTAATGTTCTGTGGCAACGTTAATACACCAATATTTAGTGACGATATATTCTTCGATACCGTATTTTGAGCCTTCACGACCAAAGCCTGATTGTTTTATACCACCAAACGGAGCAACTGCATTGGATACCAGACCTGTATTTTGCCCGACCATACCATATTCCAAGCTTTCCGCTACACGCCATGAACGTCCTAAATCTTGGGTATAAAAATATGCCGCCAAACCATAAATACTGTCATTCGCCATCGCAATGGCTTGCTGTTCAGTGTCAAAATCATACACGGCAGCAATTGGACCAAAGATTTCTTCTTCATGCATTGCCATCTTATGATTCACATCACTAATTAAAGTCGGCTGAAAACATAAACTATCATCAATATTGTCACCGCCACAATGCAAAGTCGCCCCTTTATCCAAGGCATCTTTCAGTAAGTTTTTGACTTTTTGCAAAGCTGATTGATTAACCAAAGGCCCGATTTGTATATCTTCGTTCAAGCCATTGCCGACTTTTAAGGCAAGCAATTTTTCTTGGAAAATCTTTAAAAATTCAGCTTTTACGCTACGCTGTACATAGATGCGATTGGCACAAACACAAGTCTGCCCTGCATTACGGAATTTTGCCACGATTAAGCCTTCCGTTGCTTTGTGCAAATCCGCATCATCAAACACGATAAACGGTGCATTGCCGCCCAATTCCAAAGATAATTTTTTTAAGGTCGTGGCAGATTGTGCCATCAATTCACGCCCGACTTCGGTTGAACCGGTAAAAGATAATTTGCGAATACTCGGATGACTAGAAAAAATATTACCGATAATTTTGGCTGAACCAGTGACGACTTGTAATACGCCTTTGGGAATACCGGCTTGATGTGCTAATTCTGCCATCGCCAAAGCGGTAAAAGGCGTTTGACTGGCTGGACGAACCAACATGGTACAGCCTGCTGCCAATGCCGGTGCGACTTTACGGGTAATCATTGCCGCAGGGAAATTCCAAGGCGTAATTGCTGCACACACGCCAATCGGTTGCTTCAGTACAGTATAGCGTAAGTCCTTGTTTAATGTCGGAATGGTATCACCATAAATACGTTTGCCTTCTTCGGCAAACCAACGAATAAAGCTGTTTGCGTAGTCGATTTCTTGACGTGATTCAATGATGGCTTTGCCTTGCTCTAGGGTCATAATTGTGGCAAGTTGCTCTTTATTTTTATCAATCAAATCCGCCCATTTTTGCAAATAATCACCACGCTGTTGTGCGGTCAATGCCTGCCATGATTTTTGGGCTTGTTCTGCATAGGCTACTGCTTGATGCACTTGCTCGGTAGGCAAATCTGGCACACGACCGACTAGATTGCCATCAAATGGGTTATAAACTTCAATCTGACCTTTGTTTGTATCATTCAGCCATTCACCATTGATATAGCAGGCTTGTCTTAATAAATCTAATTTGATTTTTGCTGATTTTGACATTTTCATTGCTCCATATAATTAAATAAAAAATTGTGTTTGCTGTGTGCAATACACTCTATAGCCCCATGAGATTTACATTGATAATAAATAATAGAACATATTTTTATATAAACTTTTGCAAAATTACAAATTATTCATACAAAACTATCGTTAATATCGCTTTAAGATATTACCAAATAGGCATTTTGAATAAACGACCATTTTGACCATCATCATGAAGCGTCAAAATGACTTCAGAATCATGTAAGGGTTCAGCTAGACCCTGAATTTCTGAATTAATAGTCGTTGCAATAATTTGTATTCCTATATTGCTATACTCTCTTAAAATATCCAATAATAGCGTCTTTTTGCGGTCATCAAGCCCATCAAATACCCCATCTATGTAAATAAATTTAGGGAAATTTTGACCAAGATAAGCTCTAGTTACAGCTAGGTCAAAGGCAATACATAAAAATTTTTGATAGGTATTACCTTTACTTTCGCTCGTATTTTTGCCTGTTTTGTCCTGATACTCTGCTTTAAACTCTAAATTTCCTTCATTGTTGAGAAAAACAAAAAGTTCACCACGTTTATTTAAAACCTTAGCAATGATTTCATTAAAATATAGACGAATTTTGGCAAATGTATTGTCGTTACCATTGTTCACTTCAGCAACATTCGTCTGCATTTTGTTTTCAATATCATCCAAACTAAGCTTTAAAGCTCTTTGCTTTTTTTGTAAATCTAATATCTGCTCTATATTTTCTTTTTGTTGCTCTAAATTCAAAATATCAGCTTGAATGGTAGCAATTTGACGATTTGATTCTCTGAATTTATTTACTAATTCACTTTCCTTTAAAAAACGCAAATGTTCGCTACGTTGTTCATTCAGTAGTTTTAATTGGGAACTGATATTTTCAAGTTCTACTTTGTTTTCTGCTAATTCTTTCTTTAGATACCCATTTCTCTCTTTGGTAATAGCCTTGTTAAATGCAATGAGCTGTTCAAAGTCTTTCGTTACTTGGTCAGGAAACAGTACATTGACTTCATCAAACAATGCTTTGACTTCTTTAGGGTTAAACTTGATTTTATCTTCTGTAAAAGATTGCTCAATGTGGTAAATGCTATTTTTGAGTGAATACTCCTTCATATTTAGATATACAATTTGATTATCAATTTCTGCCACTAACTGTTCAATTGCTTGTTTGTCAATCTCATGGAAATCAAAATTTTCAACAAATTCCTGAATTTCTGATAATTCAGCTTTGCGTAGTAATAATCGACCATCAACCTTACTTAGGGCTTCACTGGCACTTTTTTCATCAAAATCACTTTTTTCTTTAATTTTGGATTTTATATCAGTTTCTTGTTTAACAATATCATAACGCTGTCTTGCCAAGTCACCATCAAACCCTAGCAAATCAGCCATATAAGGCTTCCAATCAGCATCTTTACCACGATGTTTATTAAGCTGAAACACTTCTCCAAAATCATCTTGGGTACGAATTAGGTAATTGATAAGCTTACGATACTTCCAATGCTTAATCGCTGTTAAATTTAACTCTCCATCGAGGTAACTTTTTGCTTTCTCAAAAGGTAACTCAAAATGATTCCACTGACTGTCAGCTAAATTTCTAAAATCTTGATTAGGTTGTTCGTGAGTAATAAAACTGGCTTTACTGCCCTCTGTCACACTGCGTCTAACTGTTAAATACTGATTTTCATTAAGATTAATTTCCAAAAAAAATATAAAATTTTCAAACATCTCAAAGTTTACATATAAAAATTGATTACTATCTTTTTTGGCTAAAAACAAGAAGTCCAATAACAAAGCAAGTGTAGTTTTGCCAAGATTATGAGAATCTAGCTGATGATTTTTTGGATGTCTGACATCACCATAAACAAAATTAAGACCTTCATTAAATATGATTGGCTCAAATTTATCAGGTTGATTGCTATACAGCTTGGATAGCTTCATGATTTTTCTCAATATACTCCACTATATCTGTCTTTGATTGATAATTAACCAACCCTAATAGAAATAGGAAATTTAAAGCAGGTAAAAATAAATACTCACCACTAGTAACTTTAGTTTTTACCAAATTTAGTAAGTCATTATAGGGAACAATTCTTGCCTTTTTCAAAGCATTTAACATTAGGAAACTGGCATAAACAACTGTTTTGTCAGGATGATTATGTTTGTTCGGACGAATCATCATTTGATTTACCTATATCACAATTCCAATACATATAGAATACCATCATTCTAGTGAGACGTGAATTTGTTTTCAGAACATAATCCCTACTCATTAAGTATTTTACCAGTTCATTGAAAATATCATCAAAAAACTCTAATTCTCGCTGTTTCGGTATAATATATTGAAGTTGAAACTCTTCGATAGCATTTTGGTAAAAAGACTGTAATTCTCGATTTTGTGGGTCAGTCAAAAAATCTTCAATTTGCCACCTATAACGTAAATAATTGCGTTCAAGCTGTCTAGCAGTATCAGAACGTAGATTATTTAATTGGTTTTTTTTCTCATATTTGGTTCGAGCAACAGGTAAAAACTCTCTATGCGTCTTTTTATCATCAAATATTGCTGAAAAATGTCCAATAACTTCTGATAGGTTGAATAAATCTATAGCAGGAGCATGATTTAATGGTTCAAGATTGATGTTTGCCATATTAGGAATATAAGAGTAACGAGACAGGTAATAATCAAGGTCATCATCACCAAAGATTGCGATATCCTCTACGGCTAATCCTGTTTCTGTAGCTAAAAACTCTCCAATAATTTGCTTTGCTCCCCCAGTCAAACTACGATTAGCAAAAAGCATATAATGGTTAATTTGACCCTCTGCAAACATTTCTTTAACTTTTTTTGCTTCTGTTGCCAAGATACAACTATTGTTACCAAAAAAATCGGAATCCGTAAAATGTTTATTTACGCCTTGAGTATGTTTTGCTTGGATAATGGTTTTACCTTCCCAAAGTTGTTGAGGGGTAGGGAATAAACTAGCTTTGCCTTGAAACTCTCCATCTTTACCACCATCAGCTCCTTTAGAGAAACCTTGTGTCCCATGCCCAAGTAATTCTTTGCAAATAGCAATAACTAGGTGTTCAAATCGAGTGTCGTCTAAATCAAAGTATTGATACATTGGATGTTCTCTTGCACATGATTAAAGTATTGGGCTGTACTAGATTAGCCCTACATTTAATATCATTTCTTAAGATCTTAAGCTTATCAGATCATGTCCCATTGTTAAACCTAAACTCACATCCTTTTAAAAATAAGCGGAAGTGCTTTTTATATTTGCTAAGAATGCGTTTAGATTGTCGCCAAAAAGATTTATATTTTCAGTACGACATGATTACTAATCTAGTACAACCTCTTAAAAAATTATAAAACATGTTCCACGATGGCACGGATAATACCCAAAATCAAGCCGATAAATGCACCGACCACCACACCATTAACACGAATCATATGCAAGTCGCCACCGACTGAATTTTCAATCTTGGCAATCATTTCGCTAGAATCCCACTCGTGAATACGTTCGCTGATAAACAAAATCACTTTATCACCATATTGCTCGCTCAATTGTGTAGCGATGGTAATCAAACGTTCGTTAAATACTTCACGAACTTGCTGATTGTCTTGGATATTTTCACCCAATTGCATGATGGCATATTGCAAATTATTGGCGATACCCGAATCAGTTTGCTGTAAATCTTTGGTGATGGATTTGCATAGCATATTGACTGCATTGCCCAAAAAGCTCAGCAGTTGCGGACTATTTAAAAAGCTGTCTTTTAAAGTATTTAGTTTGATACTGGCGGTGCTGTCAGAGTCTTGTAAATCGTGTTGTAATTCTCGGGCAAAATTTTCTAGACGCTGACGGTAACGATGTTCGGGTTGCTCAATAATTTGAGTGATTTTTTGCAATAACGCATCGACACTGCGTTGCTGTACATCAATACCAAAGAAACCTACACCCCTTGCCAATTTGCCTACGCCCAATTCTTCAAATAATCGCTCTGCCATGGCATGAGCACGTTCTGGATTATGCTGAATCCAATTTTGGATGGCATCCAAGCCACGTTGTAACACATCATGATGAAAACGATTGTCCAAAATTGCCCGCAATAATTCGCTACTCAAATGATTAATCGGGGTATTTTGTAGCCATTCTTTACTATTGCTTTGGATAAATCGCATAATCTGCTGTTCACCGACAAATTCAAAAATTTTCGGTACGCTATATTGCACAAACTCGACCACCTTTTGGCTATTTTGCGGTTGTTTTAACCATTGTCCCAATGCCAAACTCGGGTCACTTTTGTGTAAACTGCGTTGCACCACCACAGGCGATAAAAAATTCTCTTGTACAAAACGCCCCATCGATTCAGCAATACGGGCTTTGTTGCGTGGGATAATTTCGGTATGTTCTAATAATAATTTTGGCACGGGTAATTTACCAAAAGGATTGCGGAATAATACGGTAATCGCATACCAATCGGCAAAACCACCCACTACGCCCGCCTCGGCAGACAGCATTAAAATATGAATCAGCCATGCATATTGCGGAAAAAATTTGGCAAAAATCATCAGCACAACCCACGACACAATCGCCACCACAAGGGCAATGGTGGCATAGCGTTTGGCACGTTTTAGGCTAGATTGTTGTTGCGTTTGACTGCTGTTCATACTCACCTACCGCAATTTTGATAATACACGATTACAAAAAATAATTTTTAAGATATTATCTTAAATAATGTAGATATTCTCTGTCATCAAACCCTACTAAAACCGTATCACCTGCCATTAGAATCGGACGTTTAATCATACTTGGATTGGCTTGTAAAGTTTCTAGCCATTGGGTTTGATTTTCTAGGGCATAGGCTTGTTGTTCTAGGCTGAGTTTTTTCCATGTTGTGCCTTGTTTATTCAAGATTTTTTCTTGTGGAATGTGTTCAAGCCATTTTAAAATGCTGTCGCTATCAATGCCTTGTTTTTTATAATCATGAAATTCATAACTCAAGCCTAATTCTTCCAAATACAAAAAGGCTTTTTTCATGGTTGAGCAGTTTTTAATACCATAGATTTTAATTGACGGTTGCATATTTTACTCGCTTTTCAAAAATAAAAATCCAACAAATTATAACTCAATCTGAGATATATCATTTTATCTTTATTGTACATAAAAAGTTTTACGACATTCTGTCATATTTTTTGACAAAATTCGCTTTGATAAGTTTTGATAAAAATCCGCTTTGGCATTACAATACAGCGTGTTTTAGACTAGACGATTTTTCTCGTGAGCAATTCTTTAAAATCTCGACATATCATGATGATGGCTGCTGGTACAGGAGGTCATGTTTTTCCTGCCTTAGCGGTCGCCAAAGCATTACAAGCACGTGGACATCAAGTGTCATGGCTCGCCACCTCAATAGGTATGGAAAACGATCTACTCAAACAACATCATGATATTCAGGTGCATCAAATCGCCATTCAAGGCATTCGTGGCAACGGTTTATTGCGAAAGCTCAAAGCACCTTTTGCTATTCTTTCTGCGACACTGGCAGCACGTCAGCTGATGAAACAACAAAATATTGATGCCGTAGCAGGTTTTGGTGGCTATGTATCAGGTCCAGGTGGTTTGGCTGCACGCTCAAGTGGCATTCCTATTCTTATTCATGAGCAAAATGCCATCGCAGGCATGACCAATAGCGTTTTGGCACGTATCGCCAATACCGTTTGCCAAGCTTTTCCCAATACTTTCCAAGCCCAAGAAAAAGTCATTACTACAGGCAATCCTGTCCGCCAAGAAATCTGTCAAATCGCACCGCCAGAACAACGCTATGCACAGCGTGAACAACAAGGCTCACCACTCAAAATCTTTATCGTGGGCGGTTCATTGGGTGCAAAAGTGCTGAATGAGCGTGTACCTGCCGCTTTGGTTGCATTGCAAATGCCTTTACAAATTTATCATCAGTGTGGCAAAAACCAACAACAAGCCACCGAACACATTTATCAGAATTTAACTAAAGTCGATGGCTTTGATGTCAAAGTCAGCCCATTTATCCAAGATATGGCACAAGCTTATAGCGATGCAGATTTGGTGATTTGTCGTGCTGGAGCATTGACTGTCACTGAGATTGCGACCGCAGGTGTAGCAGCAGTATTTGTGCCATTACCGACAGCAGTCGATGATCATCAAACTGCCAATGCACGCTATTTGGCAGACGTTGGTGCAGCAAAAGTATGCCCTCAAAGTACCATGACGTCCGAAAGCCTAGCAGGATTGTTACGCCCATTGATGCGTCGTGAAGTGTTATTTGATATGGCAAAACTTGCACAGCAACAAGCACAAATTCAAGCCACTGAGCAAGTCGCAGATTTGATTGAAAAATTGTTTGAAAAATAATATCTTTTTTTGCCAAGTATGATAAAAATACGCAGCAAATAAGATATTCACCTATCGCATTTTCTCTAAACAACATCAATTTAGAGAAAGTTAAAATGAAAATGATTGACCGAGATATTTATCATGAGCCATCCTATTCCTGATCGTCATGTCAAAAAATTGATTGATATTCCAGAAATGCGTCGTATCCAACAAATCCATTTTATTGGTATTGGTGGTGCGGGAATGTGTGGTATTGCCGAAGTATTATTTAATCAAGGCTACAAAATCACTGGCTCGGATATCAAAGCAAGTAACGTGACCAAGCGTTTAGAAAAATTAGGCATGACCGTATTTATCGGACATGATGCCAAAAATATTGAACATAGTGATGTGATCGTGGTGTCTTCAGCGATTGACCGTGAAAATCCAGAAATCGTAGAAGCCTTATCACGCCGTTTACCTGTAGTACGCCGTGCCGATATGCTCGGTGAATTGATGCGTTATCGCCATAGTATTGCGGTGGCAGGCGCACATGGTAAAACCACAACGACCAGTTTATTGACCATGATGCTGACTCACGCAGGTCTTGATCCGACTTATGTGATTGGTGGCAAACTCAATGCTTCGGGTAAAAATGCGTCATTAGGCAAGAGCCGTTATTTGGTTGCCGAAGCGGATGAGTCGGATGCGTCATTCTTGTCTTTACGTCCGATGGCGGCGATTGTGACCAATATCGATGAAGACCACATGGACACCTATGATGGCAGTTTTGACAAGTTAAAAGCGGCTTATATTCAATTTTTACACAATATGCCATTTTATGGTTTGGCGGTGCTGTGCGGTGATGATGAAGACTTGTACAGTATGATTGATAGCGTTGCTCGTCCAGTTCTAACTTTTGGCTTAAAAGAACATAATGATGTGCGTGCAGTGGATTTGGTGGTTGATGGTACCAAGACCCATTTCACGGTATTGCGTCAAGGTCGTGAGCCATTGGCATTGACCTTAAATATTCCGGGTGAGCATAATGTTTATAATGCCTTGGCAGCCATTACTTTGGCGACCGATGAAGGCGTAAGCGATGATGCCATTCGTGCCACATTGGCAGAGTTTTCCGGTGTAGGTCGTCGTTTTGAGCATCATGGCAATTATGACGTTCAACACGAAGAAGAAAAAGGCGATATATTATTGGTCGATGATTATGGTCATCACCCTGTCGAAGTGGCAGCAACCATCAAAGCCGCTCGTCAAAGTTATCCAGATCGCCGTTTGGTATTATTATTCCAACCGCATCGTTATAGCCGCACGCGTGATTGTTTTGAAGACTTTATTGAAGTGTTGTCACAAGTCGATCAATTATTATTGCTCGATGTGTACAGTGCAGGTGAAGCACCGATTGAAGGGGCGGACAGTAAAGCCTTAGCGCGTAGTATTCGTTTGCGTGGGCAAGTTGAGCCGACTTTGGTCAAAATGGAAGATGTACCAGCGACCATGCAACGTGTATTACGTCCGAATGACTTGTTGATTACACAAGGTGCAGGGAATGTCGGTCAAATCTGTGTTGATTTGGCAGTGAATCATTTGTATTTAAACAAATAAGAATTTAACTTTTAAGGTAAATCGTATGACAATCGATGTAAAACAATTTGGTAAAGTCGCGGTAGTATGTGGCGGTAGCAGTACCGAACGTGAAGTATCGCTGAATAGCGGTAAAGCCGTGCTAGACGCCTTATTGGCTCAAGGTGTAGATGCCCATCACTTCGACCCAAAAGAAACCGATATTTCTAAACTACGTGAATACGACCGTGTATTTAATATTTTACATGGTACTTTTGGTGAAGATGGTAGCTTACAGGGCGTATTAGACGGTTTTAATATTCCTTATACCGGCTGTGGCGTGTTGGCATCAGCGATTGCTATGGATAAATTCCGTTGTCGTCTAGTTTGGCAGTCTCTGGGCTTACCAAATGTGCCTTATGTGGTCTTGAATGACGATAGCGATTTTGCTGCCGTAGAAGCACAATTTGGTTTGCCATTATTCGTCAAACCTGCGGCTGAAGGCAGTAGTGTTGGTGTGATTATGGTCGAAGAGAAAGGACAATTAGAAAAAGTTTACCCAACTCTAAAACAATATCACGGTGCAATTTTGGCAGAAAAAGCCATCACTGGCGGTGAATATGCCTGCTCTATCTTGGGTGATGATGCTTTACCAAGTATTCGTATTATCCCGACGGGTAAATTTTACGATTATGAAGCCAAATATCAACGCAATGACACCGTATATCAATGCCCATCAGACTTAACACCTGAACAAGAACAGCAAATGCAACAGCTTGCTATTAAAGCTTTTGATGCGGTGGGCGGTAAAGGTTGGGGACGCGTGGACTTTTTGAAAGATGATGCTGGTCAATTGTATGTATTAGAACTCAATACTGTCCCAGGTATGACCAATCATTCTTTGGTACCTAAAGCAGCCAATGCCAAAGGTATCAATTTTGAACAACTGTGTGTAACGATTTTGGCACAGACTCTGGTTTAACTGAGAAAAATGATCATGAACCAGCCAAATCCTCAGCAACCAGCCACAAAAAAGCTTAGCCAACGTTTTAAGCGTCAAGGTAAAAGCCCAAAGCAAAATAAGCCATCAGCTGCCCAAGCGATGCCGTGGATGCAATGGGTCAGCTGGATGTTGCTGATTTTTGCTGTTGCGATACTGGTTTATGGTAGTTACTCTGCCTATCAGCGTCTGCACAATACACACATCAAATTGGTCAAAGTGGAAGGCGTCACAGGTGTCGAGCAGCAAGTATTGCAGAAGCATTTGTTGCCCGTTAGCTTTGGTGAATATTTTACGACTGATTTAAATGTGGTGCGTGACCACACCTTGCAACTACCATGGGTAGAAAATGTAGTGGTATCACGTGCTTGGCCTGATATGTTGGTGGTTCGTGCCAATAGTCGCCAGCCGATTGCACGTTGGGGGACAGGTCGCCTGCTCAGTGATAGCGGTGTGGTTTTTGCTCCTGCACAGATGGCGGATTATCAGCATTTACCATTGCTTTATAGCAGTCATCCCGATCAAGCTCGTGCAGTAATGTTGCAATATCGTGATATCGAACAGCTTTTTAGCTCTATGAATTTACGTGTGGTAGAGCTGTCTGTGACAGAGCGGATGACATGGTTTATTTTATTTGATAATGGTTTGCGTGTGATTGTTGATCAAAATCAAACTATGGCGAAACTCACTCGCTTAAAGGAGCTATTAAATAAAGATTTGAAAGCCGTAGCACCGCGTATTTCGGGCGTAGATTTACGTTACCGTAATGGTATTTCTATTCAATGGAAAAACCAACAAGCACCAACAGTGGCTCAAGGAAAAATTATCAGTTAAGTTTATCATCTCAGGTTTTGGAGATGTGATTTACACTGTCAAAACCTGATATAAATTAGACTGTTGCAAAAAATTTACTGGCTGATGATTTTTAAGTGATGTTGATTAGCATTATTTCCATCACAATCTATGGTAACTGACGCTTTTTAGAAGTCTGAACCAATTACTTCAATTATTATTGTTTTAGCAGATAAAAATCACGTTATTCAAAAATTCTTTAAAAAAATATTGTCTGATTATTAATAGAAAATGCTTATAAAACATGACATATATTTCCAAAATAGCTTGATAAAGCATAATATGATGAGATAGCTGTGTCGTTTAAATAGAATTACGAACGTAATTGTTCTTAAAATCACGATTTTACTACATTTTCAGAGTTCATTTAACCATTCTTTAATATTAGCCACTTGCCAAAATAATGTAATATGAGTCATAATATATGGTTAGTATTTTTCATTTTTGGTCTATATTCTTTTTGGTAGTGCATTCATGAGTGATGATAATATCGAACAAATCGCCGTCATTGATATCGGTGCACATAAAGTTTCTCTGATGATTGGCAAGGTACATTCGCCTGATCATATCGAAGTGATCGTTGCAAAACACGCTAGCAATCATGGTATGACCAATGGAAAAATCAGTAGTCTAGAAAAAGTCAGTGCTGCGGTGAAATCTGTAGTGCAAGATGCTGAAGAACAAACAAATATGCGTATTAATGCTGCGCATATCGCTATCTCTAGCCCAGATTTGTTTAGTGAAATTGTCACGGGTAAAACGAAAATCAATAACCCAGACGGCACTGTAGATAATAATGCTTTGATCCATGTGTTGGATGATGCAAAGCTCAAAGCTCAAAATCAGGAAGACTACCTTGTCAAAGCCATTCCTTTGGGTTATGCCATCGATGGTTCAAATGAATGGGTGGAAAATCCACACGATTTATCCGCACAGTCAATGACTGCAACTTATCAGCTGTTAAAGTTCCCTGTCAGCACCATGAATAACATAGGTAAAGTGCTGGCAAGTGCAAATGTACAAATGCAAGATGTTTATCCATCCGTGATTGCGATGGCTGAAGCAAGCCTATTGCAGAACGAACGTCATTTTGGTGTATGTATGATTGAGATTGGTGCCTGTACATCGAGCATTAGTCTGTATCTAAAAGACAATAAGCTAGCTTATGTAAAAAGCTTTGCGATCGGTAGTGATTTGGTCACTCAAGAGATTGCAACCATGTGGCGTACATCACGTGAAGAAGCAGAACGCATCAAAACTATCCATGGTTCTGTCGATATTGAAAATACACCAAGCGATCAATTTATCAGTGTAAATAGCAACACGGGTATGCACCATTATGGTCGTAAAGAGTTGGCTGCACTGATTACTGCTGTATACGATCGTATTTTGGATGTGCTGACCGCTGAGTTGATTGAAAGTGGTATGATCGCACAAGCAAGCCAAGGTATTGTACTGACAGGACAAGGTGTACGTATAGATGGTATGGTGAATTTGGTTCGTAAAAAGTTTAATGTTAGCGTTCACCTTGCCAATGCGCCGACTTATTTGACTGCTGAAGATCCAGCATTGTTGGATAAAATCGCTAGTCCAATTTTTACTGCTACAAGTGGTTTGTTGCTACTCAGCCAGCAAGATAAACAAGCTATGGGCTTGGTTGAAGAGCAACCTGATCTCACTTTTTCTGAACGCATGTCTAATATGTGGGAAAATTTCTTTCGTTTTCTCAAAAGCGGCATGATGGGCGGTGGAAAATAAAATCATTTTTGCATAAAGCATTTTATTTTCATCTTGCCTGATCAGTTTATCAGGCAATTTTTTAATGATTTGATTGTCAGTGATGATAAGAATAATCACTGATAATCAAAAGCATGATTTTGATGATAATAAACAATGTTTATCTTTGTAATTAAGGTTTGAAAAAAATCCACAAAATGTCAAGAACATGATATATTTGTGCCATTTCATAGCATAAGCAATTGTAATTGCTTTAATGTTTAGCATATTTTTGGGGAAGCTAAAAACTCATGTCATTTACACTGTTAGAAGACGACGCAAGAAATAACAATGGTCAAGCACAGTTCACCGTATTTGGCGTGGGCGGTGGCGGTAGCAATGCTGTACAAAACATGGTAGATCAGCAAATCGCTGGTGTAAAATTCGTTTGTGCCAATACAGATAAGCAAGCATTAGACCGTACCAATGTGTCGAACAAAATCCAACTTGGTGAAAAAAGTACTCGTGGTCTTGGTGCAGGCGCACGTCCAGAAGTAGGTCGTGCTGCTGCAGAAGAAACTCGTGACCAAATCCGTGAACAACTTGAAGGCGCAGATATGGTATTTGTGACCGCAGGCATGGGCGGTGGTACGGGTACAGGTGCTGCACCAGTGATTGCAGAAATCGCTAAAGAAATGGGCATCTTAACTGTGGGTGTGGTCACTACACCTTTCCGTTTTGAAGGTCGTAAACGCCAAAAATCAGCTGATCAAGGTATTGCACAACTTGAAGAATTTGTAGATTCTTTGATCGTTGTACCAAACGAACGTTTACTTGAAGTTTACGGCGATGTATCTGTGGCTGACGCTTACAAAAAAGCTGACGATGTGTTACTCAATGCTGTACGTAGTATTTTTGATTTGATCGTCAATCCAGGTTATATCAACATGGACTTTGCAGACTTAAAGACTGTGATGAGTACACGTGGTTATGCCATGATGGGTACTGGTTTTGGACGTGGTGAACACCGTGCACAGCAAGCTGCTGATATGGCGGTGCGTAGTCCATTGCTTGACAACTTGAACTTGCATGATGCCAAGAGCATTATGTTGAACATCGCAGGTAGCGAAGACTTGAGTTTGAAAGAAACTCAAGCTGTTGTTGATAGTATTGAACGTATTATTGACGAAGAAGAAGTAGAAATTTTCTATGGTACAGTCATCGATCCATCATTAAAAGACGAGATCCGCGTGACTGTAGTGGCTACTGGTTTGACACGTAACAACGAGCCAAAACAAACCATCCAAGCACACACGCCAGCACCAGCACAACAACCGCAAGTTGCAGCGACTTTTACTCGTCCATTCAATGCGCCTCAGCAAGCTGCACCGACTGCGACAGCTGATGCTGTAGAGAACAACACTGTTGAACCTACAGCTACTACTCCAGCTCGCCCTGCACCTGCGAATCGCCCATCACCAATGAGCATTCAAGAATATCTTAAAAATCAACAAGGCAAGCAATAATATCGATTTACCTTGAAGATTTATAAAAAAGCTGTAGTGCAACGTACTACAGCTTTTTTTAATATTTATCAACACCTTGCTACAGAAATATTTTGTTGTATTTGTATGACCAGATATTTTATATTTTGATAGTTTATGCTACTGTACGGCTGTTATAAAAAGTGTAAGTAAGTATGTTGAAACAGCGAACCATTAAACATTCTGTCCGTGCTAGCGGTATCGGTCTGCACAGCGGCAAACAGGTCAATATTCGTTTATGCCCACATCATGAGGATGGCGGTATTGTTTTTCGTCGTACCGATTTACAACCTGCGGTAGATTTGCCTGCACGTGCACACCTGATTCAAGAATCTTTTATGTGTTCAAATTTGATTCAAGGCAATGCGAAAGTGGGTACGGTCGAGCATTTGATGAGTGCTGTAGCGGCGTTGGGTATTGATAATTTGTTGGTTGAAGTTGATGCACCAGAGTTACCTATTTTGGACGGCAGTGCTGCACCATTTCTATTTTTATTATTACAAGCTGAATTAAACGAGCAGACCACTGCCAAAAAATTTATCCAAATCATTCAACCTGTAGAAGTCAAAGTAGATGATAAGTTCGCACGTTTTGAACCTTATGATGGTTTCTTATTAGACTTTACCATTGATTTTAAACACCCTATTTTTGCACAAGAACACCAAAATCGCTGTCTAGAGCTTTCTACACAAAGTTATACTGAACAAGTTAGCCAAGCACGCACATTCGGTTTCCTAAAAGATTTAGAATATTTGCAGGCAAATAATTTGGCACTTGGTGCGAGTTTGGAAAATGCCATTGGTTTGGATGAAAATAGCGTACTCAATGAAGAAGGTTTACGTTTTGCAGATGAGTTTGTGCGACATAAGATTTTGGATGCTGTAGGTGATCTATATTTGCTTGGGCACCAAATTTTAGCCAAATTTACTGCTTATAAAGCAGGACATGCTGTAAATAATCAATTGTTGCGTACCGTTTTTGACCAGCCAGATTGTTATAGAGTTGTTACCTCTAAAGACTTTGTCAGACCACCAATCAATTATGTTCCAGTATGATAAGTTATTGATAATTATCATACTATTTATTTATGAATAAAAATTTATTATGTTATATTATAACTTTATCTTGTATAATACACATTTTATTCATCTTTCAACGAATTTCGACTTGCCAAACGCTGTAGTGATTGGCTAAGCTTGTCATTGCCGACGATACTGGCTGCAGTCAATATGTACTGCCTATTTTCATCGGTGAGCACTTGCTGAGATGAGATTTGGCTATTTTTAGGCTGATTATCACTCAAGGTTTCTGTACGCATCACGATTTGAATTTTATTCAAACCATTGAATGCGGGAATATTCTGCAAAGTTGCTAAAAACTGTTGCTGTAAATAACGTACTTGGCTATTCAGGCTACTGTTTTTACCGGCAATAATTAACACGCCTTGCTCATAATACACAACCTGCCACTCACCACCTTTAGGTAGTATTGGCGAGACCAGTGCTGTGAGCTTTTGCCAATAGTGTACACGGCTTTTTAATTGCTCAAAAGCAGGTTTATTGTGCATTTGCGGTAACATTGTAATGGTTCATCCTATACGGTGTTGAGCGTTGGCCTTTTTTGGATTGTTGTTCATTGTAGCGATAATCCCCGACAGTGCAACCGATAGTGATGGGAATGAGGTACTATTATACTATGTTTATTCGTTACTTTTTATTGCTTGCCGGTACTGTTTTCACTTCTACAGTGGCTATGGCAAATATTCAATCTTCTGGTCGTTACGTTGCTGAGTCTGCTGACAGTGACAATAGTAACATCGCAGCGACTTACTTCAATAACGATTCACTTGCAGCCTATCCATCATCACGTGGTGCAAGCCAAGCCTTAGGGCAATGGATGACGCATCATCCCGCTCGCAATATTCGTATCAATTCGCACTTTGGTATGCGTACAGTCATGGGCGTACGTCGCCATCATAACGGCGTAGATTTTGCTGCACCAATTGGCACACCGATTTATGCTGCAGGCAGTGGTATCGTGACCAAATCTGGCTGGGGTAATGGCTGGGGTAACTATGTCGAAATCGATCATGGCAATGGTTATGTCACGCGTTATGCTCATGCATCACGCCTACACGTGCGTGTTGGTCAGCGTGTATCTGGTGGGCATCATATTGCCAATGTCGGCAACACTGGACGTTCTACTGGACCACATTTACATTTTGAAGTAGTACGTAGCGGACGACCACAGAACCCTGCAACTTATCTTGCAATGTTGCCTTAACTTATAGCTGATATTTATCTGCTACAAGACCTCAAAACAAGTGCCATCTTATAGCACTTGTTTTTTTTATGTGTTTTTTCAAAAAAAAATGCTGTAATCACTATCGGATCACAGCATTTTAATTTTAATCAATACAATGCCAATTAACGCCCTTGACGTAAAGCATTTAAGATTTTCTGTCCTGCACGACCATCAGTATTGAGACCCAAACGTTGCTGTTCTATACGAATCGCTTGGCGGGTATGATCACCAATCAAACCATCTACCGCACCAATATCATGCCCACGATTGAGCAATAACTGTTGGATTTCACGGCGTTCCGCACGCGATGTGCCGGCATCATCAGTCGGCCATTGACCAGTCACGCCCGATTTACCTTGCAAACGGTCTGACAATAAGGCAATCGCCAAGGCATAGCTCTCTGCCGCATTATAGCTGTACAAGGCATCAAAATTTCTAAATACAATAAATTTTGGACCATTGTTACCTGCTGGAGCAATCAAAGCCGCTGGCGTTGAACCTGATAGATTGCCTTGAATCAATGGTGAACCGTCCATACGGGTCACGCCTCGATTTGCCCAACCTGACAAGGCAGATTTGTTGGTACGACCGGAAGCACTCACACCATCTGCACGCACTTCGAAGCCCCACGGCATACCTGTTTGCCAATTCGCACGTTTTAAAAAATTAGCTGTCGATGCCAAGGCATCTGGAATACTCGATACCAAATCACGACGACCATCACCATCAAAATCAACCGCCAAACGATCATAAGTCGATGGCATAAATTGAGTATGACCAAATGCCCCAGCCCATGAGCCTTTCATTTGATCTTCAGTCAAATCGCCACGTTGTAAAATTTTCAGTGTGGTAAAAAATTCACCACGGAAATAGCTTTGACGGCGACCTTCACAGCTCAACGTCGATAAGGCTTGTACCAATGGATAATTACCCGAAATTGCCCCAAAGTTACTTTCCACGCCCCATACCGCTACGATGGTTTCTACAGGTACGCCATATTGACGTGACGCACGCTCCAGCACTTGACGATGTTCAGCGATTTTGGCTTGCCCATCACGCACACGCTCATCATCGACCAAAGCCGATAAATAATCCCAAATATCAGTGCGGAATTCAGGTTGGAAATTCAGTTTATCAATCACACTATAATCTGGACTCAGATTGCGAGTATAATGATCATAAGTCGATGCACTGACACCACTGCTGATGGCTTGACCACGCAAATTGGCTAAACATTGTTGAAAATTATTTTGCGGTTGATAAGACGAACTATTATTCGTAGCTGTAAGCACAGGTGTATTGCTGGCAGTATTATTATAAGCACTTGGCACAGTTTGTGAACCGCCGAAACTCCCTGAACTAAATACAGTTTCAGCATAAGACTGACTGACGCCTGTCGTTGCCAACGCAGCAACTGCACAAAATACTAATGGATGATGACGCATAAACATTCCCCTATCACCTTTGTTAAATCAAAACAAAAATTACATCTAAAAATTGCTGTATAGCCTAGCACTGATTGCTTCAAAAAAATGCAATTTTTACACTATTTTTGTATATGATTTTTGCACTCTGAATAGACCATAAATATACAAAGTGTAACGCTCAAAAGTTTAAAAAACTGTTACTTTAAATCCCATATTTTACTTAAAAAGGAATCCATTATGGATAAAATTCAGACTACAGAAGTGCACTATCAAGACAGTCATGGGCAAAACCTGATTGGGTATTTGGCTTATCCAAATGATAGCGATAATAAACACGCTGCGATTTTGGTTTTCCCTGAATGGTGGGGACGTAATGCCTATATTGAACAACGTGCTAGAGAATTGGCAGAACTGGGCTACGTCGCTCTGGCAGTCGATATGTATGGCGATAAAAAATTGGCGGATGATCCACAAACTGCCAATCAATATATGATGGCGACTTTTGAGAAACCTGATACCATCGTTGATCGTGCTACCGCAGCGATGCGTTGCCTGCAAAGCCAAAAAGGTGTAGATGCAACCAAAATCGCCGCAATTGGTTTTTGTTATGGTGGTAAAGTTGCACTGGATTTGGCACGCTCTAATGCTGATTTAAAAGTGGTTGCGACATTTCATGCCAATTTAAGTCACAGCACGCCTGCCAATCAAGGCTTTAGACCTAAAGTATTGGTATCACACGGCGAAATCGATACTATGGTGACCTTGGATGATGTGGAAAAATTTAAACAAGAAATGCAAAATGCAGGTGTGGACTATCAAGTCGATATTTACCCAAATGCCAAGCATGGTTTTACCAATCCAAAAGCTGATGAAAATGCTGCCAAATATGGTGTAGATTTGGGTTATAATGCTGATGCAGCAAAGCAAAGTATCGCCAAAATGCACAAATTGATGGCGGATTATTTGACTTAAATTTTTGTGATATTTTATCGTAGGTCGTGTTATGCATCGTCTAACACGACCTTTTTATAACCAATTTGCAATTATAAATATTATCCCTATCTATAAATCTGTTATGATGCTCTAAAACTTAAGGCGATAATTTGAATGCAAAACACCTCTTCTATGCAACAACACTTATCCTTACCAGCTCATCTGTTAAAAGGAATGCAACGTGGGCTAGAGCGTGAAACTTTGCGTATGCAAGGCAATGGTTTTTTATCACAAAAACCACACCCTCAAGGGCTTGGCTCAGCATTGACACACAGCTATATTACAACTGATTATTCCGAAGCTTTGCTCGAACTGATTACGCCACCAAAAAGTAGTATTCCTGAAGCATTAGACTTTTTGACGGCATTGCATCAATTTGTCGATACGCAACTGGCAGAAGATGAGCAACTGTGGCCATTATCGATGCCGTGTATGCTTGACAGCAAAGATGAAAATATTCCTTTGGCAAACTATGGCTCATCCAATTTAGGTAAATTTAAAACTTTATACCGTCATGGTCTGGGTATTCGCTATGGACGCCGTATGCAAACCATTGCAGGGATTCATTACAATCTGTCTTTTCCAGAGCAATTGTTCGACTATTTACAACAACAAGAAAACGATGAGAATTTAAGAAAATTGACGGCACAAGATTATCGCAGTATGCGTTATTTTGGTTTGATTCGTAATTTTATTCGTCATCTACCTTTGGTCATGTATGTACTGGGAGCAAGTCCTACCGTATGTCGTTGTTTTGTGTCAGGTCGTCCGCATCATCTACATCAGCTTAATCAAACCACTTTATACTTACCGCATGCGACTGCATTGCGTATGGGTAAATTGGGCTACCAAAACTCTGCACAACGTGCCTTAGGTATTCATTACAATAATTTGCCAGACTATGTCAAAGGTATTCGTGCTGCCATTCATACACCATTTGAGCCATTTCAACAGCTTGGCTTAGATGATGAAAACGGCGAGCCAATCCAAATCAATGATCATGTGCTACAAATTGAAAATGAATATTACAGCTTAATTCGTCCAAAACAGCCACCTCAAGGCAATGAAACCCCAGCTCAAGCACTTGCCGCACGTGGTGTAGCCTATGTGGAATTGCGTGCTGTAGATATCAATCCTTATTTGGCGATTGGTATCGATGAGCAGAGTGCAGCATTCTTAGAAACTTTGGCATTGTATTGTTTGTTGCAAGACAGTCCGATGATTTCTGATGCTGAGCAAACTATGCTTGACGACAATCAAAATAAAGTCGTTGATTTTGGACGTGATGCCGATTGTCGTATTCAGACACCACAAGGCGAAGTGTTGTTAAAAGATTGGCTACAAGACTGTTTGCAAAATATGTTGCCTTATGCTGAGCTACTTAATCAAGCACATACTGTCGATTATCGATCAGCAGTACAGTTGATGCAACAGCGTGTTGCTTGCCCAGAGCAGACTTTATCGGCAAGAATGTTGGCTGAAACGCAACAAGCAGGGGGTACTTGGCATTTTGGTGCTGAGCTTGCAAAACAACATCAAGCCTACATTCAAAACTATGTCATGTCTGATGAATTAAAGCAATTTTTTGCTCAAGCAGTGGAAAAATCGATTGTGAAACAGACTGAGCTTGAAGCGAGTGACGATATGTCATTCAAGCAATATGTGCAACAATATCGCTAAATGACTGCAAAACCGCAATGAGATCGCAGCAGGATTTAGATGAAAAATAGAGTGAATTGTTTATGCTAAAATATCTTAATTATCGCACTGTAAACTTGATATTATTTTTAGGCAGTGTGATTGGTATGGCTTTTGCCATGTATTTGCAACACGGCTTGGGTTTTGAACCTTGCCCATTATGCGTCTTCCAGCGTATTGGCTTGATGGGACTAGGGCTATTTAGCTTGATTGCTCTGATTCACAATCCTGTATCCGTCATTGTGCGTCGTGTCTATAATGGTTTGGGACTGATCGCCATCACATGGGCAGCAGGTGTTGCAGCATTTCATGTCTGGGTACAAAATGCCCCGCCTGAAGATACGCCAAGTTGTGGTCCTGGTTTGGACTATATGCTTGAAACTTTGCCTTATAAGGAAGTATTGCGTTTGGTATTCTCTGGCTCAGCCCGTTGTACTGATGTAGATTGGACGTTTTTGGGATTATCACTACCTGTGTGGTCATGCGTATTTTTTACAGTATTATTGGTTATTACTGTTTGGCAATTGATTAAAGCACGTCGTGCTTAAGTTTATGCTAAGTTTAAACAAATAAAAAAGCTAAAACCTACGTTTTAGCTTTTTTTATGAAAAATCGAACTTAAATTAGTTACGTACCCAAGTTTGGTCACGACCAATCAAAGAAAAACCGATATAACCACGTACTTTTAATTGTGAGCCATTTTCAGTCACATTCAATTTATAGGTTTTACCTGATTTTGGATCTAAAATCGTACCGCCTTCGTACTTACCGCCACCTACAGATTGTAAGCCACGTACAACCGTTACACCTTCAAGTTTTTTACCCTTTAAGCTGCCTGCACAAGTCATACAACCGTTTTGTACTGCTGGATCTAAAGTCTTGATGATTGTGCCTGTGTAGGTTCCATTGGCTGCTTTTGTAAATTGAATGACTGCTTTTGGTTTACCTGTTTCGTCGTCAATGGTTCTCCAGCTTGTGCCGTTAATTTCAGCGAATGCGCCAGTTGTAACACCCATTGCCAAAACCAATAATGCTAGCTTTTTCATTTAACCACTCCTTGCTGTGTCAAATCTTGAAAAGTAATTCAGTATAGGCAAACCTTTGCCCATAACGATGTACTTTGCGTATTAATTTGGGAAAAATACAGTATTTTTTATGAATAGTCAGTCACTTTTTCCATTTTTTTGTAACATTAAATTATAAGCAACTGATATATATCAATAATATTTTTTTAATTGTGTATTTTAACGACAACTTTTTTATGATTTAGATATGTTATTGATATGGATAATCTTCAATTGCAAACGTTGTTCGCCACGAAATTCATTTTTTTCCAGACTATAAACCAGTTCAATGCGTTGTGTTGGATTGGCAAATTTATTTTTGAGATTAAAACCGATTGCCTCGACCACTCGTCCATCATCCAATTGTAATTTTAGTTTTAGGTGACTATCTTTCAGCCATTGATATTCCAAAACAGCAAAAATGCCACAGAAAACGGGTGGCTCAAAACCTTGTCCCCACGGCTCAAATTGTTGTATTTGTGCCACGAAATCAAGATCAAACTCATCATCTGACAACTCACCATCGGTATATAAAATCGGCTGAAACAGCTGTTCATCCAAGCTTTGCATTTGTTTAATAAATGCCTGTTGAAATGCTTCGAAGTGCTGCCGTTGAATGGTCAAACCTGCTGCTGCGGCGTGTCCACCAAAAAAACGTACTAATTCAGGCTGTTGTTCTGCCACACGTTCGATACAATCACGGATATGAATACCTGCAATCGAACGTGCCGAACCTTTGATATGTATGCCATCTTCATCAGGTGCAAAGACGATACTCGGACGATGATAATGGTCTTTGAGTCGCCCTGCTACAATACCGATCACACCTTGATGCCATGTCGGCTCGAAGAGTACCAAAGCTGGTGGCAAGCTCTCAAGCTGTTGATATTTATCTAGTTCCCTGTCCGCTTGATCTCGCATTTTCTGTTCGACTTGGCGACGATTTTGATTGAGCTCATCCAATTGGTAAGCGTAACGATAGGCAGTCGGCAAATCTTCTGACAATAGACATTCAATACCAATTTGCATCGAGTCCATTCGCCCAGCAGCATTGATACGAGGCCCTAAAATAAAACCAAAGTCTTGTGCAGTCATCTGCTCCACAGCTTTGCCAGCCACTTCCAACAATGCCAAGATGCCCGCACGACATTGCCGTTTACGAATACGATTTAGCCCTGCTTTGACCAAGATACGATTGTTATAATCCAGTTTTCCAACATCCGCTACTGTGCCTAATGCCACAAGATCTAAATACTGATTGAGTTTGACACTGCTTTTACCGTGTTTTTGGCGATGCGTAGCAAGACAAGCCAATACATAAAACGCCACACCGACACCGACCAATGACTTACTGGCAAAATGACAACCGAGCTGATTGGGATTGACCACGGCACAAGCCTGTGGCGTTTGTTTTGTGGTTAAATGATGGTCTGTGATCACCACATCCATGCCCAGCTCATGACACCGTGCTACACCTGCATGGCTCGAAATACCATTATCTACAGTAATCAATAATTGTGGATGTACTCTCTCAAAGGCCAATTCAGCAATCGCAGGAGTCAGTCCATAACCATATTTAAAACGGTCAGGGACAATATAATCGACTTTTGCTCCCAATTGACGTAATACTAAAATCATCAGTGCAGTGCTGGTCGCACCGTCTGCATCATAATCTCCAACAATAACAATCTGCTGTTGAGCATCAATCGCTTGGTCGATACGTTGTACCGCCTCATCCAACCCTAATAAATTGGCAGGCAGCAAATGTTTTAATTCTAGGTCAAATTGATTGATAGCCACATCACGTGCTGATAAAATACGAGCCAATGTTGGGGACATTCGTCCTTGATATTGGGACAAATCCTGTTGCAAGACACGTGGTTGTAAGGTCAGCATCGACATAATAAACTGCATATCATTGGTGAGAAAACAATTTATTATATCCTGTTATCATTAACAATGTTATACAAAATCAAGTCTGATCAAGATTTGAAAAGAGAAAAAAATGCGTCACTCAAAAATCCATTTCTTATGTCTAAGTATGCTCATTTTTAGTACAACCAGTACACAGCAAAGCTTTGCGAAACTACCTGATTTAGGTTGTGAAGTACCTATTTTAAAACAAAAATATCATGTCCTAGGTTGCTTTCAAGAGGATGCTGTACGTGTACAACAGAATGGTAAATGGGGCGTGCTTAATCGACAATCCAAAGTCATTATCCCTTTTCAATATGATTTTTTGGCTAGTTTTAGTGAAAATCTACTCGTTGCCCGTAAAGATGGGCAGTGGGGCTTTTTGGACAAACAAAATCAAATCGTTATTCCTTTTCAGCCTTATCAAATGGCTTATAATTTTGTTGAAGGCTTTGCAGCAGTACAACAAAATGATAAGTGGGGCTTTATTGATAAAACAGGAAAGTTTGTTATTGCAGCACAGTTTGATGAAACTTGGGGTTTTTCCGAGGATTTGGCTGCCGTAAGAATACAAGACAAATGGGGTTACATTGATAAATCAGGCAAGATGATAATCAGCCCCACATACGACCAAGTACAGGACTTCTCCGAAGGATTGGCGGTAGTAGAGAAAAATGGTAGCAAAGGTTATATCGATAAATCAGGAAAAATCATTATCCCTATCCAATACTATGACGCACGTGCATTTCGAGAGGGCGTTGCGGCGGTCTATTCCGCTTATAACAAAGCAGGCTTTATTGATAAAACAGGAAAAAATATCATCGGTTTTGACTATAGTTTTGCACAAGATTTTAATAACGGCTTAGCAATCGTCAGTAAAGGTAAAAAATTTGGCGTGATTAATCGTCAAAATCAAACTGTGGTTGCGTTTGACTATGACGAAATTAAAGACTTCGTACAAGGTATTGCGATTGCCAACAAAGCTGGAAAATGGGGTTATATCGATCAAACTGGAAAAATAATTATCCCTTTGATTTATGATGACATCTCTCAATTTAGTCAAGGTGTGGCGATGGCAACCTTAAAAAATAAAACCCTATATCTAAATCGCCAAGGTAAAGTGATAAAACTACCGTAACCGTCAAACAAGATCATTTGGGCTGGCTTAAAATGTATCTCAATTGCTAATTTTTATACCGATTTTTATAAGAGATATAGTCAAATAGGCAAAAAGCAGTTAAGCTTGGCAAATTTCTAACCTACCAAATTTTGAGTAATTTATTGTGGCAAATCAAGACAATACTTCTTTAAAAGAGATTGCACAAGATACGGGGCAACTGATCCAAGAGACCAGTCAGCGTGCCACCACGACCGTGATTGAAAAAAGCCAAAAGTACAGTGACGCTTATGTCACAATGAATAAAATCATTGAAGGTTTTTGGGAACGAGTACCTTATATCATCATTGGTGTAGTGGTCTTTTTAATGTTTTGGTTATTGTCAAAACTATTTAAAAAAATCGTTACCAAAGCATTATTTGACCGCTCTTATACTCGACAAAATTTAGTATTGGTTCTGCATCGTGTGGGCAGTACAGCCATTTTATTTTTTGGTTTTTTAATTGCCTTAGTCATTATCATTCCTGGTTTCTCACCTGGGCAATTGGTGAGTGCTTTAGGTATTGGCTCAGTCGCAATTGGTTTTGCATTCAAAGATATTTTTCAAAATTTATTATCAGGTATTCTGATTTTGATCAGCGAACCTTTTAAAATTGGCGATGCGATAGTAGTCAATGGTTTAGAAGGTACGGTTGAAGATATCCAAATTCGTGCAACGTTTTTACGTTCTTATGACGGACGTCGTATCGTCATTCCAAATGCGACTGTTTATACCAGTGCAGTGATTGTGAATACGGCATATCAGCATCGTCGCTGTGAGTTTTTGATTGGTATTGATTATGAAGAAAATATCAAACAAGCTTCTGATCTCATTCTCGGTATTCTGAACAACGACCGTGAAGTATTAAGTATGCCAATGTACACCGTTGATGTGGCAGAGCTCATGGATACCAAAGTCAATCTACGTGTGAGATGGTGGATCGATGTCAAAGACAGTAGCATGGCAGCATCTGTGAGTAATATTCAGACCCAAGTCAAAGAAGCCTTTGAACAAGCCAAAATCAGCAATAGTGACGAAGCTGAAGAAGAAGACAGCAATCCGCCACATCAAGAAATCAATCCTGATGTTGCTTCCGCAAATAATGCCAATGCCAGTGATCGTGCCACGTTAGCAAATCTACGTTCAGGTGAACATCCTCGCTAAAATACTGCTCACTGCGGTCTCGGTACGTAAAATACGGTTGCCCAATTGACAAATTTGGCAGCCGTTTTGTTGTAATAAATCAATTTCATAAGCGGTAAAGCCACGCTCTGCTCCGACAATAATTTGGCATGGCTGATTAAAACTCATCGGTAATTTTTGCACGCTATAAGGATGAGCCACAAAGCTCGGCTTAGCTTGCGTCCACAACCGTAAACGGTCTTCCACAAAAGGCTTAAAGCGTTGTTCCAAAACAATTTCGGGTAAAAATACATCGCCTGCCTGTTCCAACCCCAACATGGCATAATCATTTAATTTTTGTAAAAAAGGCGTCTGCCAATAGCTTTTTTCCACATGATAACAGTGCATCAAAACGATTTTTTCTACACCCAAACTGGTTGCATCCATGATTAAACGTCTTAAGGCTTTGGGACGTGGTAAGGCAACAATTAAAGTGACGGGGATTTTATCTGGTACAGGCTCTTTTTGAATAGTTTTTAACTCAATAAAATCATCTGTAATCGCTATAATTTCACAGAGATAACGGGCTTGATTGAGCACACCCACTTTCAGTGTGTCACCAATTTTGGCTTTTAAATGATGCTTGATATGTTCAATTTGCCTTGGCTCTTGGATGCGATAAAGGTCTTGGACATCATCATAAGCACTCGGGTCTAACAATACTAAATTCATCAATTTATCTCGTGAAAATGCTTTATCGCCATCGTCCTAGATTATCAAGTATTCAACAGCAAAAAATCCAGCCCGAAAGCCAGATTTTTCAATATTTTTCAAAATAAAATATGTATTACCAGTTACCCAACGGTGCATATCCATAATGTTCAATGTACGCATGGTTGAGAAATTCGTCCAACCTTGCACTTCTGGGCTAAATTTTACATTGCGATACAACTGATCCCATGACATGCCTTTACGGGTCAAATCTAACACTTGTTGATGTAAATTTGTCATTAGGACTTACGCAAAACCGTAATTTTTTTGCATAAGGGGAATAAACTATAATAGTAGCATAAGGCATGACAAAAAA
>NZ_JBHFHK010000017.1:0-38367 GCF_041928215.1 Hubeiibacter jixunmingi
CATTGGGCATCAGTAAGTGTTAGTCTATTCATATAATCAGAATAACTGATTTTCTTTGTATGTCAACACACCCTAGTCTTGCGGTACAGCATCAATTTTTTGCATCAACATGCCTGCACGCAAACCTGTTTTGACACTGGCATTGAGAAATAAAGTATAAGTAGGCACTGGTAAACTATAGACTTTATCGCCTTCTGTAGCAATCGGTTGGTTGGCTTCGATACAAGTAAAATTTAAGGTCTCTGAATCCAGTGCCAAACGAAATTCATCGCTGTGCTTAACAATGGTATCCGTCACTTTAAAATGCTGAACAGCAGGCTTTTGACGTGCAGGCAAAGCAGTTTCGCTAATGATACTGCGTAACATTTGATTACACGGCTCAAAGTTTGCCAAATTATTTTCGCCAAACGGCAAAGCCTTACCCAATTCCAGAGTCACACTATCGGCATGACACAGCTCAACTGTGAAATTGGTAAATGTGGTGCTTGGTGTAGCATGATAAACAATCGCATCCAATTCTGCACTGTCCAAAGTCCGCAACATAAAGTCGCTATAAATACCAGTGCCATCATGGGCACGATATACAGATTTTGGAAATAAGGCAAAGGCAGGCATCTTTGAGCCACGAATCGCAGTATGCAAATCGTAATGATAACGCTGTACACTAATAGGACTTTGGGTAAAAAATGCTTGTGTGACTTGTTCTAACACTTCCGCACGAGCCGTTTCATCATTTGGGACGATATTTTGTAGACCACCCATAAACATACGATTGACATCATCGTCAACATAACGTTTGTTGGCACGAATGGATTTTGGATTGCCAAAAATCACCAACAAACGTACTTTTAACGCCAATTTGCCTTGAAAAATATCTTGGCAAATCGCCGATAAAATCTCAATCGGTGCAGTTTCATTGCCGTGAATCCCTGCTGAAATGGCAATACTTTTTGAGAAGCTTTGCGGACAAAATTCTACAATGCCTTCTGCCAAATAACGCCATTGTACATGATCATTTTCTGCGATAATCTCGCCTTGTTGTATGCTAGGCGTGGTTTGCTCTAATACGTGTTTTAAAAGATCCATAGCATTCAACCTATTAATTTTGTTGGAAATAATACACTGAACCTAAATTTAAAATCTGGGTTAATTCATCCAAAGACGCATGATTTTCACGGATCAACTCAGGGTCGGCAAGGTCGGCTTGGCTCAAACGGTCACGATAATATTTATCCACCCAAACATTTAGACGGTCGAATAAGTTATCATTCATCATCACATTTGGATTGACCGCTTGCAATTCAGCATCATTCACCGCCACACGCAAACGCAAACAAGCAGGCCCACCGCCATTACGCATACTTTCTCGCAAATCAAAGACTTTTAAGTCATCAATGCTGTTTTGTTCCGCCAACATATCTTGCAAATATGACCACACACCTTGATGCTCACGGGCTTCACTTGGCAAAATCAATGACATTTTGCCATCAGGACGGGTGATTAATTGGCTATTAAACAAATAAGTATTCACTGCATCATTGACGCTGACACGAGCGTTTGGTACTTCAATCACTTGTAATTTGGCACCGAGTTTTGCCATCTTGTCACGCAATTCATTAAACACCGCTTTTTGATTGACAAAAGCCAATTCATGAGCGAAAAATACATTTTGATTACTGACCGAAATCACATCATTATGAAAAACCCCTTGGTCAATCACATCAGGATTTTGTTGAATATAAATCGTATTGGCATCATTTAAACCGTGCAAACGTGCAATCGCTTGACTGGCTTGTAAAGTTTGGCGAGCAGGGTAGAGTTTTGGTTTGCTTGCTTTAGTATCAATATAATCTTGACCATAAACAAAGGCTTGCACCGATGCACTGGCATAATCTTTGCCAAAGCGGTTGTGATTGGCAGCCCCTTCATCACCAAACATGGCTACATCTGGTAAAGCTACATGATGGGCAAAATGTTCACCCTTAAACATAGCCTGCAAAATACGGCTCGTTGTTTGATGCTCTACCGAGCGATGGAATTTATTATTTAAATTGGCAGCGGTAAAGTGTACTCTGCCATCACTGCTATCGGCAGATGGTGACACGATGCAGGCATTCGCCACCCACATACAGGATGCTGAAGATAGGGCAGAAAGTAGCGTCGGTGAAGCTTGCATAGCTTGGGCGATGATGTCGCTATCCGACCCAGTAAAGCCAATTTGTTTTAGCGTTGGAATATAAGGACGTGCGTGTGGTGCGATCACACCTTGTTTCATACCCATATCTGCCAAGGCTTTCATTTTAGCTAAGCCTTGTTTGGCGGCTAATTTGGGATTAGAGAGATTATTTTGGTTTTTAATCGATGCTTCATTACCAAAGGATAAACCTGCATAATGATGGGTATTGCCGACCAAGCCGTCAAAATTGATTTCATAACCTGACATGATATTTATTTCCTACAATGACTGCATATTTATGCTGTGATAATGAGATAAGATTTAGGCTTAGACCCACATTAAGCAAATCTAAGCCATAAAATTTAAAAAATATAACTAAAGCTTACAACTGAATCCCTGGTGACAATTCACTTGGTAAAGTCAAATTATCTGTTTCCAAAGAAGCTACAGGATAAGCACAATAATCCGCTGCATAATAAGCACTTGGACGATGGTTACCCGATGCACCAACACCACCGAATGGGGCCGCACTCGATGCACCAGTTAAAGGTTTGTTCCAGTTGATAATACCAGCACGACCTTCAATCAACAAACGCTCAAATAATTCACGATTTGGCGAAACCAAACCACATGACAAACCAAATTGCGTGTTATTTGCCAGCTCAATCGCTTCATCAAAATCAGCGTAACGGCGAATGGTGGTCAAAGGACCAAAATATTCTTCGTCAGGAATATTATCAATACCGGTCACATCCAAAATCGCAGGACTTAATAAACTGCTATTGCTGTCCGCCTGTGTCATGGTTAATAGTGATTTTGCACCTAAGCCAAGCAGTTTGTCTTGGGCTTTAAGCATATTTTGTGCTGCACCAAGACTGACTACACCGCCCATAAATGGTTGTGGTTCGGCATCATATTTTCCGACTTTGAGCTTACTCACCGCTTCTACAAAACGGGCAATAAATTTGTCGCCTTGCTCGCCTTGTTTCACCAAGATACGTCTTGCACAAGTACAGCGTTGTCCAGCAGAAATAAAGGCAGATTGAATCGCCAAATTCACGGTCGCATCAATATCTTCAATATCTTCAAGGATTAAAGCATTATTACCACCCATTTCTAAGGCAAGGATTTTGTTAGGTGCGGCTGCCAATTGCTCGCTCAAGATAAAACCAGTCGTTGCACTACCTGTAAACAATAAACCGTCAATTTTCGGGCTTTTTGCTAAAGCTTCGCCCGTCACACGACCACCTTGTACCAAGTTAATCACGCCTTTTGGCAAGCCTGCTTGTTGCCAAAGTTGCAAGGTCGCTTCTGCTGTCCAAGGTGTCAATTCACTTGGTTTAAAGACAATGGTATTACCCGCAATCAAGGCAGGCACAATATGTCCATTCGGTAAATGTCCTGGGAAATTATACGGACCAAACACCGCCAATACACCATGCGGACGGTGACGCAACGACGCTTTACCATCAGCCATCGCAGTTTCTGATGTGCCTGTACGCTCATGATAAGCTTTAATCGAAATGTCAATCTTACCAATCATCGCTGCGATTTCGGTACGGGTTTCCCAAATTGGCTTACTGGTTTCTTGGCTGATAATGCTTGCCAATTGTTCTTTATTGGCAGTCAAAAGCTCGGCAAATTTTTTCACAATGGCGATACGCTCATCCAATGCCGTTTTTACCCAAAGTTTAAAGGCTTGACGTGCGGTATCACAGGCATCATTGACTTGCTCAGGCGTACTTTCATTGCCTTGCCAAATTAACTCACCAGTAACTGGATTGGTTTTTTCGAAACCTTTACCTGTAGCGTTTAACCATTCGCCATTGATAAAAATTTGACCTGTCGATTTTTCTAAATTAAGCATTTTGAGAGTCCTTTATTTGTTCATCGCTTGATTGGTTGGTTTGTTCGGATTAAGCGTAAGAATTCTCGCCTTTTCATCCGCTTGCAATTGTAGAGCATCGATTACTTGTTCTGGTAATTTCACTTGTTCATGCACAATATCAATCGCTGTCTTATCCAAATTTACCACCACGGCACGATAACCATGATAACGATCATTACTAATTAAATAAGGTACAGCATCATCACTTGCAACGCTATCATCTGCTACAAACGACATACGTTGACTATCACGTACAGCACGCAAATCTTGTACAAAGGCTTCCATATTCGGCCCTGCATCAAAAATATCAACGTTATTTTTATACTTTAGACCTTCGCCTTTAAGCATATTCAATGCAGGTTCAGTATCTGGGTGAACTTTACCCATCACTTGACGTGCTTCTTCAGGCAAGAAATCCACATAAAATGGAAAGCGTGGCATAAGCTGTGCAACAAAAGCTTTGTCACCTGTACCAGTCAGATAATCTGCCTTGGCAAAATCGACTTCAAAGAATTTTGAACCAAAAGCTTCCCAAAACGGCGATTTGCCATTTTCATCGAAATAACCACGCATTTCAGCAATTACGATAGGCTCAAAACATTCAGGGAATGCTGCCATAAACAACATACGTGCTTTTGAGATTAATTTACCATTATTACCAACACGATAATTTGGAGCCAAGAACAAGCTACATAGCTCGCTATGCCCAGTATAATCATTGGTTAAAATTAATACATCAAATTTACGATAAACATCAAGCTCTTTTGAGCTGTGTACTTGTGTCGCAATTTTAAAATTATAAAACGGCTCAGTTGAACCAATCACGACTTCTATGGCACTGATACCTGCGATTTTGCCTGTTTCTGTATCTTCAAGCACAAAGAAATAGATATGATCTTCACGTGGGATACGATTGTGCAAGGTGTCTTCGATGCGTTGTAAACGGCGTCTCAAAACTTCAATATCATTTGGTAAGCTGGTCATCCCAGACTGTACTTGCTGGATGAGCTCAAAAATAGTGTCTAAATCATTTAGACTGGCATGGCGAACGAGCATCATAATGATTTTGCTCCAAATTATTCACATAATTAAAGTGAAAAATGTAAAAATTGGCAACACCTTATCTATTCGGTCAAAATCATTGACCGAATAAATATGTGATGTGAGGAATTTAAAAAATAATTAAAAAATAAATCGTTTCAAATTAGAAAACAATTACTTAAAATTTGCCAAAGCTTTTGCCAAGCGATTCATACCTTCATCGATGTCAGCAAATTCAATAATCAATGAAGGTGCAAAACGAATCACATCAGGGCCAGCAACCAAGCACATAAGACCTTCTGCTGCGGCAAGGTTGACGATTTCTTTAGAGCGACCTGCATATTCAGGTTTTAATGCACAACCAATCAACATTCCTTTGCCACGAATCTCTTGGAAAATTGGATAAGTAGCGTTAAGTTCATTGATTTTTTTCACAAAGTGTTCATGACGCTCAATCACACCTGCCAATAATTTTTCATCATTAACGATGTCAAATACCGCATTTGCCACCGCACATGCCAATGGGTTACCACCATAAGTTGTACCATGATCACCAACCACCAATTGTTTGCCGTATTTTTCATTAGCAAGCATTGCACCGATAGGGAAGCCACCGCCCAATGATTTTGCTGTAGTCAAAATATCAGGGGTTACGCCAGTATTCATGTATTCGTAGAGTTTACCAGTACGACCCATACCGCTTTGCACTTCATCAAAAATCAAAGCAGCATTGTGCTTGTCACATAATTCACGCAATTGTTTTAAAAATTCTGGACACGCTGGGATAATACCGCCTTCACCTTGGATTGGTTCAATAATCACGCCACAAGTATTGTCATTGATTAAGGCTTTGACTGATTCAATATCATTATAGGTTGCATGATGGATGCCCGCTGGTAATGGTGCAAAAGCAGCTGAATATTTTGGCTGACCGCCTGCTGATACGGTAAATAATGTACGGCCGTGGAAAGATTTAGTAAAGCTGATGATTTCAGTTTTGCTTGGATTGATGCTAGAGCCGACTTTACGAGCCAATTTCAGAGCGGCTTCGTTGGCCTCTGCACCAGAGTTTGCAAAGAATACCAAGTCAGCAAAAGTATTATCGACCAATTTTTTAGCCAATTTAATCACTTGTTCATTGGTATAAGCATTGGATAAATGCCATAATTTTTCTGCTTGATTTTTTAATGCTTCAACCATTGCAGGGTGGGCATGTCCTAATGCACTGACCGCAATACCACCAGCAAAATCGACATATTCGCGACCTGTAGTATCCCAAAGACGAGAGCCTTTACCATGATCGGGGATAAACTGTGCAGGGTCATATACAGGCACAAAGTATTGATTAAAGTGTTGGCGAGTTACAGTATTAGCGGTCATAAGATCGTCCTTCGTTATATGAAAGTCAGTAAGTGAGTCATCATTGTCAAAAGATAAAATAAAATCATCAACAATACTAAGACAAGGAATATTTGCGTATTATGCCTAAGCAAAATGCTAAGAAAAAGTTGCAATTTGCATAATTTTATATTATTTATAAGCAAATTGTTGGATAAAGTTTACAATATGAAAACTGATGATGTTGATATCGCCATTTTAGGTATTTTAAAGCAAGATGCTCGCACACCGATTAGCCATATCGCTGAAAAGCTTAAACTTTCTCGTGCCAGTGTCACCAAACGTATCGAGCGTATGCAGGATACGGGAGTGATTGCCAATTATACCATTACCACCAAACTCAATCACTTGCGTCCGATGGTGCGTGCGTGGATGCATATTCAGGTAGACGGCACCAAAACCCAAGTGGTGATGAAGTCATTGCGTGTAGAATTGAGTATTCAGCGTATCCATAGTACCAATGGCAAATGGGATTTGTTGGTTGAACTTGAGTCAGAAGATTTGGAAAAATTCGATCAAGCTTTGGATCGTATTCGTAACATCGCAGGTATTGCCAACAGTGAAACCAGTATTTTATTGTCCACTCACAAAACCTAATACGAGGGTGTGATGTGTGTTGCAAGATTGGTTCATATATAATTAAATTAGTCAAGTTTTATTTGATTGTAAAAATACTATAAAAAACAACACTCTAAAATTTAATTTCTAAAATATATAAAAAATCATTTGCTTTTTTATAAAAAATATAGTCAAAATAACAGCGAAAAATTTATCCAAACCACACCAAATTTTCCACAGCAAATCAAGCTGTGCCGCTCAAAGCAAGGAGTGCCATCGTGCCTACATCATACGTTTCTCCAAACGATATTCGCCATCAATTTTCTTTGGCGATGTCAGATATGTATCAAAAAGAAGTGCCATTGTATAGTGACTTACTGGATTTGGTACATCAAGTCAATGCAGGTGTTTTAGCAAAAGATGAACAACTAAAACAACAACTTGCAGCAAGCCACGAGTTAGAACGTATTGATCTTGAACGTCACGGTGCGATTCGTTTGGGTACAGCACAAGAACTGGCAACTATGTGTCGCTTGTTTGCAGTCATGGGGATGCAGCCTGTTGGCTATTATGATTTGTCTGTGGCAGGTGTACCTGTGCATTCTACGGCATTTCGTGCTTTGGATAGTGAAGATTTGCAGGTCAGTCCGTTTCGTGTGTTTACGTCATTGTTGCGTTTAGAATTGATTGAAGATGAAAGCTTGCGTGAAGAGGCCAAAGCAACTTTGCAAAAACGTCAAATTTTTAATGATAAAGTTTTGCAATTGATTGAAAAAGCAGAAAAAGAAGGCGGTCTAAATCAAACTGATGCGGATGAGTTTGTTGCACAAGCGTTAGAAACTTTCCGTTGGCACCAGACTGCACCAGTGAGTAAAGCACTGTATGAACGTCTCAATGACAGCCATCGTTTGATTGCCGATGTGGTAGGCTTCCAAGGTCCACATATTAACCATTTAACGCCACGCACTTTGGATATTGATGCGGTACAAGTGAGTATGGATGGCTTTAATATTCCTGCTAAAGAAATTATTGAAGGTCCACCACGCCGTCAATGTCCAATCTTATTACGTCAAACCAGTTTTAAAGCCTTAAACGAAAAAATTCACTTTGCAGGCGACAATAGCGACGGCAATCACACTGCACGTTTTGGCGAAATCGAGCAACGTGGTGTCGCTTTGACTGAAAAAGGACGTGATCTATACGACGAACTACTCAACAAAGCCCGTGAAGAATTAGGCATAAAACCTGAGAGTAATCCTGATGCTTATTATGCCAAATTAAGCGAAGTATTTAGCGTATTCCCAGACGATTACAAAACCATGCATCATGAAAAATTGGCTTATTTTTATTATCATAAAAATGGCGAATTACCAGAGGACGTGAGTGATATCAATGCTTTAGTGGATAGTGGTGTACTGTCAATCGTGCCAATTGTTTATGAAGACTTTTTACCAGTCAGTGCAGCAGGGATTTTCCAATCAAATTTGGGTGAAGGCGTGCGTGATGACTATGGTAGCGTATCGAATCAAGATTCATTCGAACAGGCACTAGGTCAAAAAGTGAATGACATTACTGCAATGTACGATGCAATGCAAGCCAAAAGCTTAGCCGCAGCATTGGCATAGGTTTGAGGCATTTAAAAATAAGGGCAATCTGTTGCCCTTATTTTTTGAGTTGGTTTTAAGACTGGTCTTGTTTGATCGCTTGTTCGTATTCTTTCAGTTCTGTCATGATATGCCATTGTGACTCATCATCGACTGGATTAGGCAAACGTCCTTCCAGCCATTCACAAATGACATCAGGCGGAAAATCGATATGATCACCCTCAATTACCCAAGCCAGAAACTGTTTGGCAGGCCCATTCATATAGGGAGGAGGGGATACAGGTTTGAATACGGTCGGTAAACGTTCGTTGGTAGAGATATAATTCAGCACATGTCCCAATTCTTGTACGGTTTGCCATGCTAAAGGATGTTCAATATCAATTTGAAACTTGTACCACCATTGCTGTTCATGGTGACCATGTGCGATGATATTTTTCTCACCTACTGCAGGTACACGTTTAAAAAAATCATTTAATTTTTCAAAGTTCATCATCATATTCTCAAATAAAATTCAATCGAAAATAGCACATATCAAGGCTTTGCATATTGATTGAGCTGTTGCATGATCGCATTGATCTTGTGGTAACACTCATCGTACTCAGCCTCCATTTCTGAGGCGATAGTGATGCCACCACCAGCCCAAAGTGCAAGATACTGTTGATAGCGTTGTATACTGCGAATCAATATATTAAATCGCCCAGTACCGTTATGATTAATATAACCTAATGTACCGCAGTATGCACCACGGTTTGCAGCTTCTAGCTCATCGATGATTTGCATGGCACGAATCTTGGGTGCACCTGTGATTGAACCACCTGGCAAGGCACGAAATAGCACTTCAAACAAATCTATATCATCGAGCAATTCGGCTTGAATTTCACTGACCAAATGATGTACATGTTTAAAGCTTTCTAGTTCAAATAACTTAGGTACGTTCACCGAACCAATTTTGGCATATACGCTTAGATCGTTACGCAACAAATCGACAATCATGAGATTTTCTGCACGATCTTTTTCAGACTGGATTAATGTATTTTTTAATTGTTGATCAATCTTTTCGTCTTGATGACGAGGCATAGTGCCTTTAATTGGGCGTGTCTTTAACCGTTGCTGCTCATGAAATGATAAGAATAATTCTGGTGAACAGCTTAATAGTTCAAAATAGCCGTTTTCTGGATCATGATGATGAATATAGCCACTGAAAGGGGCATGAGTAAATTGCAGTAATTCAGGTAATAAATCCAGCAACCGCCCACTTTGTATTTCAGTTTCAAATACTTGCGTTAAATTAACTTGATAACAATCGCCTGCTTTCAAATATGCTTGGACTTTTTGGAAAGCCTGATCATAATCCTGTTTTGACCAGCGTGGCGTCAATGCTGTATTGATTGAAAACTCATGATTTAGACTTGCTGATGACTGAGCGATGGTTTGAATAAAGCCTGTCACTTCTGGATGCTGTTCTAAAGATTGGTGATAATACAATTGCCATTTTTGCTCGATATATTGAATAAAAATATCGTATTCACCTAAAATTGCTATGACTTTAGACTTTATATTACCATGATTGTGATGATCATCGGCGTGCTGTGTTAAACAAATCGTATTCTGTTCTGCTGCCAAATCATAAGAAATAAAGCTGATATAACCACCAGTAAAACCGTGTTCTTGCACATGATGGTCGCATGGTTTGATTTTTGGAAAAGCATTTAAAATATTATCAGTAGATGTGCTTTGATTTTTATAAGAAAAATCCTGCTGTCGTGTATAAGTTTTAATCAGATAATTTGGGTACTGACAATCGTCTTTTTGCAAACCATCTTTAAAAAATACAGCATATGTTTTGGGAAAAAAAGCAATGACAGGAGAATTGTCATCTTGCAAATAAACAAAGCCAAATTGGTCTCGACAATAGGTAAATAATTGCTCAAAACCAAACTGATTGTCTAATGTGATGCGATAATAATCGTTGTAAATATCGTGAGGCATATTGTTGCAAAAATGGCGAGATTGTCGCTATTTTAAAATATTCTACTAGCTGAAACAATAGCTTACTCAGACTGCTTTTTATCGCAGTACAGCAACACATAAAAAATTGCGATAAACAAAATGTCTATCGCAATTTTGAGATGAACGATGGAGAATTACTTCTCAACAATCGCTACCACACCTTGACCGCCCGCAGCACAAATCGAGATTAACGCACGACCTGAGCCTTTTTGGTTAAGCAATTTTGCAGCAGTCGCCAAGATACGACCACCTGTTGCAGCAAATGGGTGACCAGCTGCCAAAGATGAACCGTTTACATTCAACTTGCTACGGTCAATTGAACCCAAAGCTTTGTCACGACCTAGACGCTCTTTACAGAATTTTTCATCTTCCCATGCTGCCAAAGTCGATAATACTTGTGATGCAAAGGCTTCATGAATTTCATAAAAATCAAAATCTTGCAAAGTCAAACCAGCACGATCCAACATGCGCGGTACCGCATAAGCTGGTGCCATCAACAAGCCTTCAGCAGTGCCGTTTTTACCAGTGAAATCTACTGCAGCCGTTTCGCTAAAGCTTAAATACGCCAAGATTTCATGCCCATTGGCTTTTGCCCAGTCTTCAGATGCCAACAATACACATGATGCACCATCAGTCAGTGGCGTAGAGTTACCTGCAGTCATGGTGGCATTTTCGCCTTTACCAAATACTGGTTTTAATTTTTCCAATTTTTCAACGGTTGAGTCGGCACGCAAGTTATTATCACGAGCCAAACCTTTGAATGGCGTCATCAAATCAGCGAAGAAACCGTCGTCATAGGCTTTTGCCATTTTTTGATGTGATTGGGCTGCCAGTTCATCTTGTGCTTCACGTGTAATATTCCACTCCAACGCAGTAATCGCGGCGTGTTCACCCATCGATTTTTTGGTGCGTGGTTCACCGTTACGTGGTGCATCAATCAAGTCTTTAACATTGATTTGCGTCAATGCTTTGACACGATCAATTGGCGTTTTGGCAACATTTACTGCCAGTAAGGCTTTACGTAAGCCATCGCCGACTGCCAAAGGTGCGTCAGATGTAGTATCTACACCGCCTGCAACACCGACTTCGATTTGACCCAAAGCGATTTTGTTTGCGACTAAAAATGCAGCTTGTAATCCTGTACCACATGCTTGTTGAAGATCGTAAGCAGGCGTTGCTGGATCTAATGCGGTGTCTAGTACACATTCACGTGTCATGTTAAAGTCACGGCTATGCTTGAGTACCGCACCTGCTACAACTTCGCCCAAGCGTTGACCTTGAAGGTGATAACGTTCAACCAAGCCATTGAGTGCAGCGGTGAACATATCGCTATTTGATGCAGAAAAATATTGACCATTTGAACGGGCAAAAGGGATACGGTTACCACCAATAATGGCTACACGACGTGCTTGCATAAGATTACTCCTTCCAGTCTTCAACTGACTTGTATTCAAAAAATATCGTATAAATAGAAATTAAAGGTTTATGATATTCACTATGCAGACAAATTATTGTGCTAAAAAATTGTCATATAATGAATACAATAACACCCTAAAACATCAATGATTTGTAGATTATCATAAATGCTTATCTAGTGAATTGACTATAATGACGACATTCTTGCCAAAATAGTCAAGGCATTTTGCTACGGGCTATAGTATGTTATTTATAGCTTATTTTACTTTGTCTTTTATTTATGGATTTGTAATTGATGCGGTATAGGATGGCTTTCTTGACAGTTTAAATCGTCATTTTTTATACCATCTTTTGTATTGTATCAAAATCAAAACACTTTGGAGAATTTATCATGACCGACCAATATCAAGCTTTTGCCAATTCACCATTCGGAAAATTAGTCGTAAGTAATCTCGGTTTACCTGCACCGCTACAATTAAAGCGTGCCAAAGCAGGACAGCCTGACGTACAAGGCGATATACTTTGGGGGGCGGCAACAAACAGCCTATTGGTTGGTGCTGTGGCACAAGTGTTTAAAGATTTGCCTGCCGTCAATGTGCATTGTGGTGATCATAGCGAATTAAAAACTTCAGCGGAAATTGTGGGTTTAAAGCTTAAACATTTTTATGCAGGCGACCAACAGACCAAATTACATGGCTTGGTATTTGATGCGTCAGGCATTGATAGCATTGATGAATTAAAAGCATTGTACGACTTTTTCCAACCTGTAGTACGTCAAGTACAAGGCTCGGGTCGTGTAGTGATTTTGGCAACTACACCAGAACAAGCGGGCAGTGTAGAAAAAGCCATTGCACAACGTGCCTTAGAAGGTTTTGTTAAATCTTTGGGTAAAGAATTGAAAAAAGGCATTACTGCACAGTTGGTTTATGTTGATCCGAATGCGTCGGCGAACCTTGCATCGACTTTGCGTTTCTTATTGTCGCCACGTTCGGCTTATGTGTCAGGTCAAGTGATTCATGTTAATCAAGCTGAGAGTCTGAATATCGATTGGGAAAAACCTTTACAAGGCAAAACCGCTTTGGTAACAGGCGCAAGCCGTGGGATTGGTGAAGCGATTGCAGAAACTTTGGCACGTGATGGTGCTTATGTGATTTGCTTAGACGTACCACAGCAACAAGCCGATTTAGATCGTGTAGCGGCTAAAATTGGCGGTACGACTTTGGCATTGGACATTACCGCAGCCGATGCAGGCGAGAAAATCAAACAGGCTGCAACGCAACATGGTGGCTTGGACATTTTGGTACACAATGCAGGTGTAACCCGTGACAAGACTTTGGCGCGTATGACACCACAGTTTTGGGATATGGTGATGAATATTAACCTTGCATCGAATGCTCGTGTTAATGATTATCTACTCAATAATGATGGCTTAAATGCCAACGCACGTATTGTTTGCGTATCATCAATTAGTGGTATCGCAGGTAACTTGGGTCAAAGCAACTATGCAACATCGAAAGCAGGCGTGATTGGTTTGGTCAAATTCACTGCACCGACTTTGCAAAATGGTATTACTATTAATGCGGTTGCCCCAGGCTTTATCGAAACGCAAATGACCGCAGCGATTCCATTTGCCATTCGTGAAGCAGGTCGCCGTATGAACTCGATGAGCCAAGGTGGTTTGCCAGTCGATGTGGCAGAAACGATTGCTTATTTTGCATCACCATCATCATCAGGTTTGAATGGTAATGTGGTGCGTGTTTGTGGTCAAAGCTTGTTGGGTGCTTAAGCCTCTCATTTAAAAATGTTTGACAATACAGTGGGGGTGTATTATGTACGCCCTTATATGTAAAAAAGTGGAAAAAATTTAAAAAGGTAAATTATGCAAACTCGTCATTTTGACCAATTACCCAAAGCCTATCTTGCTTATCCAAAAGTGGTACAAGGCTTAGTACAGCAACAAATTGAACAACGTGTGCAAAAAAAGCCACGTCCAGCAGCGGTCTTGCCACAAGTTGAGTATGTGGTGGATAGCTTAAAGATTGATAGCGAACATCTTAAAAAGTATCAGCAAATTTGTCATTTTGCTCAAGATCATACCGTGCCTGCCATGTACTTGGCGGTGTTGGCACAAAGTTTACAAATGCACATGATGACCAATGAGCTATTTCCATTTGCGTTATTAGGCTTGGTGCATATTGCCAACCAAATCAAGCAATACCGTGTCATGCACAGCAGTGAAGTATTTGAATTATCTTGTCGTTTTGGTGACTTAACACCACATGAAAAAGGCTTACAATTTGATTTTATCGTCACTGCAAAAGTCGCAGGTGAGACCGTATTTGAAGGCAAAACCACTTATTTATCTCGTGGAAAAAGCAATCAAACCACAGCAGTGAAAAGCAATGACGGTAAAGTGCTTGATCTGAAACAAAAGACCAGTTGGCAAGTGGAAGAAAATCTAGGTCGTCGTTATGCCTTGATTTCTGGTGATTTTAACTTTATTCATTTGCACGCAGTCCCTGCAAAATTATTTGGTTTTAATCGTGCCATTGCCCATGGCATGTGGTCAAAAGCCCGTACTTTGGCAGCATTAAGCCCATTGCCTGCCGCCTATGAAGCAGATGTAGCATTTAAATTACCGATGTTTTTACCATCACAAGTGAGCCTAATGACTGCGGAAGATGGTAAAAATACCGATTTTGTTTTGCAAAATAGCAATAATCAAAAGCCACATTTGGCAGGTAAATTGCTTGCTTTATAGGTTGATTTGTAAATTTGATCAGTCAATTTTTATATAGAAAAGCCGTATTGATTTGACCAATACGGCTTTTTGTCATCACAGAATATTGTCAATCCAAGGATTCTGTTCGAGATTAAATTTTATATTTACTTTTCTACAAAAGCACGCTCAATCACATAATCACCCAATACGCCCATGCGTGGTGACTCTTTTAAGCCTGCTTTGTCTAATAATGCTGCCACATCTTTCAAAAATGCTGGGCTACCACAAAGCATCGCACGGTCAGTTTCAGGATTAAATGGCGGCAAACCAATCTTTTCAAAGATTTCACCGGTTTCAATCGCTGTAGTGACACGACCTTGGTTTTTGTATGGTTCACGGGTTACAGTTGGGTAATAAATCAATTTATTCTTGATGTCCAACTCTTCAAACCATTCATTATTTGGCAATTCATTCAAGATCAAATCTTGATATGCCAACTCACTGACCCAACGTGTACCATGTACCAAAATCACTTTATCGAATTTTTCATAGGTTTCAGGGTCACGAATCAATGATAAAAATGGTGCTAAGCCTGTGCCAGATGACAAGAAATACAGATTTTTACCAGGGTTTAAATCATCATGAACCAATGTGCCTGTCGGTTTTTTAGAAATTAAAATTTCATCGCCGACTTTAACTTTTTGCAAAATTGACGTCAATGGACCGTCTGGCACTTTGATTGAGAAAAATTCTAATTCTTCTTCATAATTGGCACTGGCAATCGAATAAGCACGCATCAAAGGTTTGCCTTCGACTTCCAAGCCAATCATCACAAATTGACCATTTTTAAAACGCAAAGCCACATCACGCGTGGTTTTAAAGCTAAACAAGGTATCGTTCCAATGGTGGACGTGGGTGATACGTTCTACGTTATAAGCTGCCATAAATTTCTCTCATCATAAAATGATAATAAAAAGGATATAAAAATTTTCACTGCCTATTCTAATGCAGAATCAATTTGGTTACACTGAATTAATTTAACTATGTTTATCAAAAAAAGTGATGAAAGAGAACCTAAATTTGCCAATTATTGGATATATGCACAGTGATTTTGTGGAAAAATTTGGTATTCCAAGGCAGCCAAATTTGGTCGATACCATCAGCTATATTGTGTTAAATCAAACTTATGCCGATGAACGTGCCTTTGTCGGTATTGAGCAATTTAGCCATTTATGGTTATTGTGGCACTTTCATGATAATAAAAATCAAGCCAATGAAAAAGTAAATCATGCACCTTTCCGCCCAATGATTCGCCCGCCACGTTTGGGTGGTAATCAAAAAATTGGCGTATTTGCCAGTCGTAGTATGTACCGTCCTAGCCCGATTGGTTTATCGGTGGTCAAATTTTTACGCGTTGAAAAAGTAGCTAATGAATTACGGCTATATGTTAGCGGTGCGGATTTATTGCATGGCACGCCGATTTTGGATATTAAACCTTATATTGCCTATAGTGATGCCATTTTTGATGCCAAAAGTGGTTATGCACAGCAAGCCCCTGATTTATTAAAGGTATTTTGGCATAGCGATGCCATACAACAGCGTCAGCAATTTAGCGATTTAACCATTGAAAAAATCCAACAGATTGAACACATTTTGGCACTCGACCCACGTCCTGCCTATCATGATGATGACCATAAAGTGTATGGCTTAGCATTTGCACAGTGGAATATTCGCTTTCAAATTCAACAAGGGCAAGTGTTGATTTTGGCGATAACTATAAGTGATAACTAATACACAAAATGATGCATATTTTTATCGTCAAATTGTCTTAATCCATGTAAAATAATCATTTAAGTATTACATTATTGATGAAGAAGACCAATGGCAAAGCAACAATTTAATCTGAAAATAGACACACAATGGTGTATTGATCGTCTCAAATCACAAGGTAAAATTTCAGAAAAAGATGCCAATTTGGCACAAATTACTGCTCGTAGCCGTGATGAAATGCATTTACATCCGTTGCAGTGGCTTGCCAAATTCAAATTTGTAGATGTAAGTCAGCCAACAAGAGTTTGGGATTTAAACAATCTATGTAAGTGGCTTGCTAGTGAAGCTGAGATTGATTATTTTGTGATTGATCCACTTAAAGCTGATGTCAGTGGCTTGACCCAAGTGATGTCGCAAGAGTTTGCTTTACGCAATCGCATTTTGGCAGTCGAAGTATTGGATGATCGGATTAAAATTGGTACTGACCAACCTTTTGATTTGGAGTGGCAAAATGGTTTACGCAACAGCTTAAAATATAAAGACATCCAAGTGGTATTACTTAACCCTGAACAATTAAGTCGTTATTTGGGTGAGTACTATCAAGTTAGCCGTGCGGTGACTTCTGCACAAGGCATGGGTGCATTTAAGGCTGAAGCTGGCGTAGAAGCTTTGTTGCAATTGGGCGATGTGGGCAATAGCAATCCTGATGCCAACGACCAACATATTGTCAAAATCGTAGACTGGATTTTACAGTTTGCCTTTGAACAAGAAGCCAGTGATATTCACCTTGAACCACGCAAAGATATTGGGCGTGTGCGTTTTCGTATCGATGGCGTATTGCATAATATTTATGATATGCCTGCCAATATCATGATTGCGGTGGTGGCTCGTATCAAAATTTTGGGTCGTTTGAACGTTGCGGAGAAGCGTAAACCGCAAGACGGTCGTCTAAAAACACGTACACCAAGAGGCATTGAAACAGAGCTACGTTTATCCACTTTACCGACTGCTTTTGGCGAAAAAATGGTGATGCGTATTTTTGACCCTGAAGTCTTGGTACGTAGTTTTGCACAGCTTGGCTTTACTGGGCAATTATTACAACAATGGCAAAGTCTGACCCAAAATACCCATGGTATTATTTTAGTGACAGGTCCGACAGGTTCGGGGAAAACCACAACGCTGTATTCCACCCTAAAACATCTTGCGACGGAAAGCGTCAACGTCTGTACTGTGGAAGATCCGATTGAAATGCTTGAGCCGTCATTCAACCAAATGCAAGCCAATGCGGCGATTGATTTGGGTTTTGCTGATGGTATTCGAGCTTTGATGCGTCAAGACCCTGATATTATTATGGTGGGTGAGATTCGTGACCAAGAAACCGCCAATATGGCAATCCAAGCGGCACTGACAGGGCATTTGGTATTATCTACTTTGCATACCAATGATGCACCATCGAGTTTAACACGTTTAAATGACTTGGGCGTACAGCCGTTCTTGTCTGCTGCAACTATTTTGGGCGTGTTGGCACAGCGTTTGGTGCGAACGCTTTGTCCACATTGCAAAACTGCTGTCCCCACTGATGTCGAACAGTGGAAAAAACTCACCCATCCATGGAATAGCACACCACCACCAACCGTCAATCAAGCCGTGGGCTGTGAGCATTGTCGTAATACAGGTTATAAGGGTCGTGTTGGTCTGTATGAAATGATGCCTGTTAGTCACAATCTAAAGCAATTGATTAGTCAAGGTGCAAATTTGGATCAACTCCGCCAACAGAGTTATAACGAAGGGATTCAGCCTTTACGTTTGGCTGGGGCAAGACGTATTGCTGAGGGTGTGACCAGTTTTGAAGAAGTATTGCGTGTCGTACCGCTTTGATTCATAATAGGCAAAATAAGTTTGTTAGCTTGTTTTTTACTCTATAAAAAATTGCAATAGTATCAATATATTGTATCTATCGTTGGAAAAAGGGTTTTTGGTATAACTTCGCCTCAAATCCTTGATAATCAATCCTTTGAAAGAATACAATTCCTGTTATTAGCCGTGTAGGCGACTTAGAAAGAACTCATGATAAATACGGTCTGCTTCCGCGAGTTATTAGCCGTGTAGGCGACTTAGAAACTAGTCGGGTGCTACCGCTGGACGAATTAGCTGTTATTAGCCGTGTAGGCGACTTAGAAAAAACACATAAGACCGCCAGTGCCCGCCACAAAGTTATTAGCCGTGTAGGCGACTTAGAAATAACTCTTGACCAAGAGGACAAAAAATGTATAGTTATTAGCCGTGTAGGCGACTTAGAAACTGGAATAGCCTTTCGCTTTAAACGCTCCGCGTTATTAGCCGTGTAGGCGACTTAGAAAAGAGTGTTATCCATACAACAGCTCACCACTAAGTTATTAGCCGTGTAGGCGACTTAGAAATAACCCGTTAACCCCTACCCTTAGTTTGTCAAGTTATTAGCCGTGTAGGCGACTTAGAAATTGATGGCCTTAGTCAGCTCATTTTTAATCGTGTTATTAGCCGTGTAGGCGACTTAGAAAATGAATCTTTGCACAAGAACCCGTGGGCGTTGGTTATTAGCCGTGTAGGCGACTTAGAAAATTTATTTGCGATGATTTTTCCGCTGATAATGGTTATTAGCCGTGTAGGCGACTTAGAAAAATCAATCACCGCCACTTCCGTTGCAGCAGGTGTTATTAGCCGTGTAGGCGACTTAGAAAATGTATCGCAAAGCTCTTCATCGTCCCAAAAAGTTATTAGCCGTGTAGGCGACTTAGAAATTTGCGGATGTACTTATAACACCAATCGAAGAGTTATTAGCCGTGTAGGCGACTTAGAAAAATAAAAACTCAAAAAACGAAAACTCAAAAAAGTTATTAGCCGTGTAGGCGACTTAGAAAGCACGCATTAACGCATGAAGTGTAGTAACCTTGTTATTAGCCGTGTAGGCGACTTAGAAAACTTGCCGAAGCTATGGCGACTGCCGCCGATGGTTATTAGCCGTGTAGGCGACTTAGAAATAATTGGTGCGGTGTAGTCGCCTTGCCTCGATGTTATTAGCCGTGTAGGCGACTTAGAAATTAGTAAGTTTAGCGATTTTGTCGAAACGTTTGTTATTAGCCGTGTAGGCGACTTAGAAATCTTCAGGTGATACGTATGTGTCTATCGCAAAGTTATTAGCCGTGTAGGCGACTTAGAAAAATCAAGCTAAGTTTTAAATCTGATGAAAATAGTTATTAGCCGTGTAGGCGACTTAGAAATAACCCGTTAACCCCTACCCTTAGTTTGTCAAGTTATTAGCCGTGTAGGCGACTTAGAAATAGAATACTTGCCGTTGTGCGTGTGCCTCTTCGTTATTAGCCGTGTAGGCGACTTAGAAATTGTTGACTTACTTTATATTGCTATTATATAGGTTATTAGCCGTGTAGGCGACTTAGAAACAGGTATCGTATACCGTACTATCAGATAACACGTTATTAGCCGTGTAGGCGACTTAGAAAAATCGAAGAAGTGTAGCAAGACCTGCACAAGCGTTATTAGCCGTGTAGGCGACTTAGAAAAAGAAGTCAAGAAGCATTATATTGTAGATGCAGTTATTAGCCGTGTAGGCGACTTAGAAATTGTGCAGTACCGTATTGTAATTGCCGGACTTGTTATTAGCCGTGTAGGCGACTTAGAAATAACTTCTTTTGCCGCGACGCCTTGTTCGCAAGTTATTAGCCGTGTAGGCGACTTAGAAACAACCTATATCACAAAAAACATGGCAGTCAGGGTTATTAGCCGTGTAGGCGACTTAGAAATTATACTTAGCACGGGCGTCCTCTAAGACAAAGTTATTAGCCGTGTAGGCGACTTAGAAAACCGCCAAGGCATCGTGCTGTTGCTTACTTAGGTTATTAGCCGTGTAGGCGACTTAGAAATTTGCCGATTTGGTTGCAACCCTTGAACGAGAGTTATTAGCCGTGTAGGCGACTTAGAAATGTGAAGGTAAGTTCGCCTTGGCTAAAATTAAGTTATTAGCCGTGTAGGCGACTTAGAAATCGAATAAAATACTTCTTACCAATCTCATGATGTTATTAGCCGTGTAGGCGACTTAGAAAGTGGACTGTACAGAACAGCGTTTATCCGCACGGTTATTAGCCGTGTAGGCGACTTAGAAATTTTGCATATCACTATATACATCCATATAACCGTTATTAGCCGTGTAGGCGACTTAGAAAATATACGCTTTATAAGCGTGATATTGTGCTATGTTATTAGCCGTGTAGGCGACTTAGAAAAAAACCACTTGCTGAAATACCACCAGCTAATCGTTATTAGCCGTGTAGGCGACTTAGAAAGCTCCAACAATAGCTGTTCATGTCAGTTTTAAGTTATTAGCCGTGTAGGCGACTTAGAAAGAAAATTGCCACGCAATAAAAGGCAAAAACTGGTTATTAGCCGTGTAGGCGACTTAGAAAACTCATCACCATGCCTGTTCCAACTGCTGCCGGTTATTAGCCGTGTAGGCGACTTAGAAAACTTGTATTCAACAGTAGCAGAGCCAACGCCTGTTATTAGCCGTGTAGGCGACTTAGAAATAAAACGTATCGATGGCTTGGACACTGAGGCTGTTATTAGCCGTGTAGGCGACTTAGAAATTCTGAATTTGTGTTTTATAATCCAGATACTTTGTTATTAGCCGTGTAGGCGACTTAGAAAATGTTCTATATTGTATTGTTGTGCTTTTTGTACTATAATGTCTGTCAAAGCCCCATTGAGCCGATGTGAAATCAGACCATATTTTTTGGTGTCTGCGTCCATCATTTCTGGAATGGGGCTTTTTCCATTTCCGTTATTAGCCGTGTAGGCGACTTAGAAACAAACGTACTGATGTCGCAGATGGATTTTGTAGTTATGAGCCGTGTAGGCGACTTAGAAAATTATTCCGAGCTGATTCATTCCAATACCGCAGTTATGAGCCGTGTAGGCGACTTAGAAAATCAGGTGCGGTACCTGTCTTCCCACCCTGCTGTTATTAGCCGTGTAGGCGACTTAGAAAACCTGAAGATGCGGAATGCACTTGCGGGCAGGGTTATTAGCCGTGTAGGCGACTTAGAAAGCAGAGGCCTCGCCTCCACTGAACCGACGCTAGTTATTAGCCGTGTAGGCGACTTAGAAAAAAATACCTAAGCAAAAATATTCAAGAAATAAGTTATTAGCCGTGTAGGCGACTTAGAAATAACCCAAACGTTCAACCTAACCCAAACGTTCGTTATTAGCCGTGTAGGCGACTTAGAAATAATATATGTACTTTCAGCAGCAGAACGCCATGTTATTAGCCGTGTAGGCGACTTAGAAAATTGTTTTTTATTACAGATAAAGTAATCCCCAGTTATTAGCCGTGTAGGCGACTTAGAAAAAACGCTTGGACGATGCCGAACAATTTTACTTGTTATTAGCCGTGTAGGCGACTTAGAAAGCCTCAGCATGGGTTAGCTCATCATCCGCAACGTTATTAGCCGTGTAGGCGACTTAGAAATAAGCAGACAGCACCATTAAGCGAATATGAATGTTATTAGCCGTGTAGGCGACTTAGAAAATAATTCATACCATCACCACCTTGTACCTTTTGTTATTAGCCGTGTAGGCGACTTAGAAATAACACGGTTCAAATATTGCAAATGGCTGATTGTTATTAGCCGTGTAGGCGACTTAGAAACTGACGTTATTCATCAATTTGGCAAAAATATGGTTATTAGCCGTGTAGGCGACTTAGAAAAAAAAATTCTTCAATTTCAACATCGCTATATCGTTATTAGCCGTGTAGGCGACTTAGAAAAAAAATCAGTCTTGAACATGATTTTTACTTGCGTTATTAGCCGTGTAGGCGACTTAGAAAAACTCACCAAAGACTATTTGGTGAATATTGTCGTTATTAGCCGTGTAGGCGACTTAGAAATAATTGGTGCGGTGTAGTCGCCTTGCCTCAATGTTATTAGCCGTGTAGGCGACTTAGAAATCAAGGAATTCACGTGCTTGCGGGTGCATAGGGTTATTAGCCGTGTAGGCGACTTAGAAATTTAGTGTTACGAACGTGCCTACATCTCCATTGTTATTAGCCGTGTAGGCGACTTAGAAAAAGTACCGACGTGCCAGTTTGATAATCCACATGTTATTAGCCGTGTAGGCGACTTAGAAATACATCGTGCAAATCCGTACCGTCAGCACGCAGTTATTAGCCGTGTAGGCGACTTAGAAAACGCAACTATGCAAGAACTTATGTCTTCCATAGTTATTAGCCGTGTAGGCGACTTAGAAAGACTGGGTCAATCGTAGCATAGAGATACAAGGGTTATTAGCCGTGTAGGCGACTTAGAAATCGTGGTTAGAATTCGGGTTAGAATTCGTGCTGTTATTAGCCGTGTAGGCGACTTAGAAAGTGATGTCGATTTTTCCATCGCATAACGTAACGTTATTAGCCGTGTAGGCGACTTAGAAAAGCAACAGTAGATGTGCGTAATTTGAAGTCTGAGTTATTAGCCGTGTAGGCGACTTAGAAACATATCCACTTCAGATAGACCAGTCACGATTTGTTATTAGCCGTGTAGGCGACTTAGAAACATCGCAGATTTTGATGAGGTCGAACTTTATGGTTATTAGCCGTGTAGGCGACTTAGAAAAGACCTATAAACACCCTGACCCTGCTTGCCGTGTTATTAGCCGTGTAGGCGACTTAGAAATTATGCTTAGCACGGGCGTCCTCTAAGACAAAGTTATTAGCCGTGTAGGCGACTTAGAAATGCACCTTAGCAAGTACATTTGCAGGAAGTTGGTTATTAGCCGTGTAGGCGACTTAGAAATATTTGAGTGTGGCAACAGTTGCAACGGTATGGTTATTAGCCGTGTAGGCGACTTAGAAATTCAGCAATCGAAAAAGGGGGGGCGGGCGGAAGTTATTAGCCGTGTAGGCGACTTAGAAACAGTCTCCCCAACCTTACCCCCATTAGATTTAGTTATTAGCCGTGTAGGCGACTTAGAAATATCTGAGGGTACGATTACACCGGGTTGGGACGTTATTAGCCGTGTAGGCGACTTAGAAAGTTGCATTCATATCGGCAGGGGCGAAATATTCAGTTATTAGCCGTGTAGGCGACTTAGAAATCAGATGCGGATAATTCCATATCAAATATTGCGTTATTAGCCGTGTAGGCGACTTAGAAATATGGCGGGTGTATTGCGTGGCGTTTGTGTAAGTTATTAGCCGTGTAGGCGACTTAGAAAATGCCTGAGCAAATGTTGCGTTATCGTGCAGCGTTATTAGCCGTGTAGGCGACTTAGAAAAATGGCTCCATTTTTAAATAAAAGGCATCATTGTTATTAGCCGTGTAGGCGACTTAGAAAATCATTCGGCAAAGTTCGTACATCTACTGTTGGTTATTAGCCGTGTAGGCGACTTAGAAAGAACCATCTTTGTTTGACAAAGACGAACAACTGTTATTAGCCGTGTAGGCGACTTAGAAAATATAAAAAAATGGCTTGTACCATTTAAACCCGTTATTAGCCGTGTAGGCGACTTAGAAAGTACTTGCCGATGACCCAAGGTGAGCCGTATTGTTATTAGCCGTGTAGGCGACTTAGAAAAACAAACGTATTCGTCGTGTGTTTGAAGTGCCGTTATTAGCCGTGTAGGCGACTTAGAAAATTCACGTCGTTGCTATCAGGTACACACATAGGTTATTAGCCGTGTAGGCGACTTAGAAATTGCAGGATTCGTAACCCGTTTGACGGATAACGTTATTAGCCGTGTAGGCGACTTAGAAAGCAAACGCCAGCAGAAAGAAACAATTACTAAGGTTATTAGCCGTGTAGGCGACTTAGAAAGCTTGTCAAGCTTTAATTTAGATATTTTTCGAGTTATTAGCCGTGTAGGCGACTTAGAAACGTCAGGTGCATGGCGTCACCCTGACGGAAATGTTATTAGCCGTGTAGGCGACTTAGAAAGTGATGCATTGATGCTTTGACAACAAAAGTTAGTTATTAGCCGTGTAGGCGACTTAGAAAGTCAGGCATCGTGATACGCTCACTATTGATGGGTTATTAGCCGTGTAGGCGACTTAGAAAATCTTCCGTTAGCACCATTACCGTTTCTTGCAGTTATTAGCCGTGTAGGCGACTTAGAAATCGAGTTGAACACTTTGATTGACCGTGCTAGAATAGATGAAATTATCGCTAACAGCGGTCTTTTTGGACTAACTGTCTATACCAACCCAAACAACACTAATACCTTGGAGTTTTACTACTATGGCAACCCAACCGATTCACAATCAGTCACCGACTTCACCACAAACGCCCGAAAAGCCATCAATGACCTTGCAGGAAGCATCACAGATAATAGAAAAAGCGTTACTAGAAGCTGGTTCTACGCCAACGAAGCTACTCACCAAAGCGGAGTCACAATCCCATATGCGTCAATTACAAGTGACCTTCATACCAGCGAAAAGAGCCGTCCCAACCAAGTAACTCAAGCAGTTGCTCAATCACTTAATCCTACAGCCCGTGGATTTGAACAGCAAAATATTACCTCTGAGCAACGCGAGTTACAGACTCGCGTTGCCAACGCATACGACAACGCCCCACTATACGACCTCGACAATCCGCTTGTACGACGGGCATATGAGGAACTAGCAGTCGAGGTTAAAGAACAGTTTAATGCAATGCCTATTAAACACATTGAACTTTTAACGGGGCAGGGCGAACCCTATGCAAACAGTGCGGAAATGCGGGAAGATGTGCGAATAAATAATCGCCTCAAAGTCTTCGCAACAACCCCTGATAGTTTTGGTTCAAATCCTAACATCGACTACAGCACCCACCCCCTTATGCAAGCTAGTGGGCTTAGAGATGTTAATGGCAAACCGCTATTGATGAATGATTTATTTAGAGCTGTGCATGATTATTATGCACATACTATGTCGCCTGTGGCTTTTGGTCCTAAAGGTGAAGAAGCGGCTTGGAAAAATCATAGTTATTAGCCGTGTAGGCGACTTAAAGTTTGGTGTTAAATCGGAGATGCTGTGGGCGATTAAGAAAACTCATTTTTCGATAAAATAATGCTGTTGTTGTTTACAATCTAGGCAAATGCAAGATACACTATTTTCTTGAAAATATTGCACTTTTAGATTTTTACTACCACAGCTGATACAATGATTACGTACAAAAAAACGTAATGTCGGCATAATGTCTTGCCAACATTTCCAAAGTGGTTGTTGAATGGCTTTTTCGCCCAATTTTAAAAAATCAAAAATAAAAATACCAAACATTTGACTATATGGCAGGTCGGCAGGGCGGGGCTGATTGGTGGTTTCCCATTGCTGTGTTTGACCTTGGCTACGATATTTAACAAGTGTCTGCTTGATATAATTGGTATTAAAAAATTGATCATTTTTCTTTCTTAATAATTTTTCATTGTGTAAATATGCTAAGGCTTTATCAATTAAAAAATACACTTGAGTTAATGCCAAATCTTTTAATAATGATTTAAAAGTTTCTAATAAAGCAGGATTGGTATAAAACTGCACTTGATAAAGGTGACAGCGATATTGACAATAATGCACCGCTTCATGTGCCATTAGCTCATAAAGTGTCTCTAACACATCTTGCTCATTCTGGTAAGGCAAACCTTGCAAAAAATCTGATAAAAACCATGATTTTAATTGCTCTACCAAAGTTAGTAAACTTGGCTCACGATAACCATGCAAACGCAAATTGGTATAGTATTTTTCGCTGTCTGGCTCAAGCTCAATCAGATAATTATGCTGAATAAAATGCTGTTGTAATTGTTTAAATAACTGATAACTTGGTGCAATCAAAGTCGGTTTAAAATCATTAAACTCAAAATACTCTTGATAATGCCTTTCATGACTGACTTTATTAATACTGATTGCCAATAAAAATAATTTGTCAATCAAAGATAAGTCATCAAGTAAATATTCGCTGTCGTCGTGCGATTCACGTTGTTTGAGGCGTTGTTGCTGTTTTTCTTGATAGAGACTTTTTTTCAACTGCTGTTGGCGTTGCTTTAGACAATGCGGACAATGACAAGTCAAAGCATGATCGCCATAGAAGATACAATGCTGACAATACGGACATTGGTGCATTTCAATATCTTGATGATAAAACTCGCCCACCACCCATTCCATGGTCTTTTTACAGACAGGGCAGGGCTGACTTGGATCAAGCGTACGCTGATAGGTGGCAGTGAGTTCAATCATCTTATTAACAATCAAAAATTAGTCATGACTTAAAATCAATTCATAGCCGCTATATTTACGGATATTGATTACACCTGTATCCAATAGCAGATATTGCCCTTTGATGCCCATCAGTTTGCCTTCAATCGTTGGGGTCTTATCCAGATTATGGCTGACAATTTTGCTTGGATACTCAGTGACTGGATAATTAAAATGATAGGTTGGCAAATTCAATATCGCCAAATCTTCATCGGGATATTCGTCATCAATCTGCTGGATTTTGGCTTGAAAGGTTTCAATCAAACGTTGCTTTTCTGCATGCAAATCCAAAGTTTCGGCATCGCCTTTCAGCAAAGCACGCCAATTGGTCTTATCGGCAATCAAACTGGCAAATAATATTTCGACTTGACCAGACAAGCGACGCGAACCAACTTGCATAATAGGTAAAGCTTGATTTGCGCCTTGGTCTAACCAGCGAGTAGGCATTTGCACTTGACGTGTAATACCCACTTTAAGACCACTAGAATTGGCAAGATAAACGGTATGCGGCCTAAAGCAAACATGCTGTGCAAAACTGTCATCACGGCATGTACCAAGGTGATAATGGCAGGTTTCAGGCTTTAGGATACACATATCGCATGATGCTGAGGTCTTAAAACATTTGAAACAATAACCTTGAGAGTAAGATTTTGGCGTTTTGCTTCCACAACCAATACAATAGATGTTGCCCGTCCAATGTAGCTGGACATTTTTACCCAAGAGTGGTCGCATATCAACACGGAAATGATCCAAAACAAAATGGTACTGTACAGGGTGGTTGATGGCTTCAGCGGTATTTTGAGCTGGCTCAAAAGACAGATCATCGTCTAATCGAGCTTGCATTTTGTGGCAAACGCCTTGGTATTGCATAAAAAAACGCCTATGTGCTAAAACTTTATCAGTGGTCAATTCAATGTGGCATAGTATAGCTGAAATCTATGGATTATTTTGTATAAAATTACAGCATGATGGTTAAATCAGTCATTTTGAGTGATGAAAAAAATCTGATACAGCGATATAAAAAATCACTAAAAATGCTTCAAAATTAATCAATTATACCTAATTTGATGCTAAAAAGTACAAAAGAACACAAATTTATAGAAAATATTAAAAAAGTACTTGCCAACAGAAAAAAATCTGATAATATACGCATCAACAGGAAGCGTGGCAGAGTGGTTTAATGCACCGGTCTTGAAAACCGACGAGGGTGTGAGTCCTCCGTGAGTTCGAATCTCACCGCTTCCGCCAAATACCAAAAGCCCTTATCAATTGATGAGGGCTTTTTTATTTCAGGTTTTTTTTAGAAAAAGTAGGTCTTCCATTTGCCCTGAGCTTGTCGAAGAGTCGGGAAACCGTTATGGTTCGCCTTGCGAAATAGTGTTTCTTACACCACGAACTGTTTCTTTCAAATGCCATTTTCGAAAGAGGTCTATTATCTAATTCTTTCAATGTAGTTCCTATTCCCCATTTTCCAAATAGTTTGCCTTTATAGTTATTTTGTAGAGTGATGAAATCTAATTTAGGGTCGTTTTTACCATCAAATCTTAGAATAATATCCTGACCCTTGTCCCATTTTGCAGTAAATATTGTTTGAGCCACGCCATAAACATCTAGAAAGTTATATTCAATAATTAACCATGTTTTATCGTTAACTAAACTACTATCATAATTTTTACTATTGATAAGAATATGATTAGTATGGTCTAAAAAATAGTCTAAGCTTATGCCGAGATTAATTCCACCGCCACTAATCTTTGGTAATATATCCGCATTTAAATTTGGCTCTATTTTATTCATTCCGCTATCCAATGATTATTTACCCGTTTAGAATTTAGTCTTGAGAGTTCATGTAAAGCTACTCGTTCAACCTTAGATGATTTTTAATATTACAAAATTAGCCGTAATGTTACAATTGCTTTTTTATAATGCTGTGAAATCAAATTGGTTTTTAGAGCTTATCTAATTTTATAGGTTGTCTTTACCAGTCCTTTGTTTTTTTTATCAATTTTCTAAAAAATATTTCAGTCCACAAAGTGAGTTCAAATTTAATTATCTTCCGATAGATAACTCTGATAATCTATACCATCAATTAAATACAAATGATATTCACTGATTTTATGCTGTAAGAATGTCATATCGGTTTGATTTGTGATAAACATTCTATCGGTTCTATCATAACCACTTTCAAACATAACCTGATATTTTGGAAATAACAAACAAAAATATCGTTTTTCCCTTAAGCCATCTTGTAAAATATGCAAAAATCTTTCACTACGCACATCAATTTCTATACCTTGATGATTAACCACGATAATCACTTTATTATCAATACTTCGGTAAAAATCAATAAAATATTGCTCTTGTTGTAAATACTCATCTAAAGCATCATTTGCAACCGCAGTGGCATAACACAAAGTCGAACAATCATCAGCTTGCTTTACGCTCAACCAATGATCAAATATAGATAGAAAATACACACTTTGCCATGAATACATCATGTATCACCTATAGAAATAAGAAAAAAGGCTTAAAGTACAAAATCTTAAGCCTTAATTTAATATCAGAAAATCCGTTGTTTATCTTGCTTGACGGGCAATAGCTCAATTTGACTTTTTAGCTTTTCAGCAATCGCCATATAAAATGGCATGGCTTCATCTTGAGTGATGACACTCGGCTCGCCTTTATCCGCATTTTTACGAATACAGGCATTTAATGGCAATTGACCTAATAATGGCACATGATAATCTTCTGCCAAAATCTCACCACCACCATGCCCGAAAATCTCACTTTCATGACCACAATTTTCACAAATATGCACCGCCATGTTTTCAATCACGCCTAGGATGTTGATACCGACTTTTTGAAATAATTCAATGCCTTTTTGTGCATCCATCAATGCCACATGCTGTGGCGTGGTGACAATCACCGCTCCAGCTACCGCAATACGCTGTGCCAAAGTCAGCTGAATATCGCCCGTCCCAGGGGGCATATCAATCAATAATACATCCAGCATCGGCCATTGGCTTTGATTAAACATTTGCATTAATGCACCTGTCGCCTTTGCCCCACGCCATGCGATAGGCGTTTTGGCATCACCAGTCAAATGTCCAATCGATAGTACGGGCATCTGATAGGCTTCCAAAGGTACAAACTCGCCATTTTCTACCAAAGGCGTTTGCCCTTCATTGCCCAACATAGTCGGAATGCTCGGGCCATAAATATCCGCATCCAAAACACCGACATTTAAACCCAATTGCTTTAATGCCAAAGCAAGATTGACCGTGGTGGTGGATTTACCAACACCGCCTTTACCTGATGCCACCAAAATCACATGCTTGATATGCGGATGCTGTGCAATCTCAGCTTGGGTGGGTGCTGTTTTTTTAATCGGTGCTTGATCGGCGATGGCTTGTTGTTCTACAGCAAGTTGTTCGGCGGATTTTTCTAATTTTTGCTGTGACAAATTAGCATCAACCACAGGTGGTAAGTTATTGTTTTTTAGCTTTTTCTTTTGATTAACATGCAAATTTAGCGTTTCCACACCGAATGGACGCAATTGTGCGGTCAGTTCATCATACAGTGCTTGTAAATGCTCGGTTTCATCATCATAGACAAAAAAACTGAGTTGCAAGGTATTTTTATCCACTTGCAATTGTGTAATACGTTCAGATAAAAGCTGGGCATTTGGGGCAAGGCGAGTTTGGCTTAGGTGTTGTTCAATGACTTGCATATCAATCGCTGTATGATCAATATTTACAGCGTTGCCATCTGTATTCGTATCAACCGAAGAGATAATTTTGTTTTTGAGTTGATTGAGCCAAGACATCATTTATACCATACAGCAAATAAAAAGCCATTATAAAGTAAAAGTATCGGCAATGTTAAAAAAATCGTTTGGATAAAGGTCAATAATTACAATAAGATTTATCATGATTTTGAGTGATAAAAAAGCCGTGTCCATTTGAGTAACACGGCTTGATTGAATACTTAAAAATTAAGCTTCATTGTCACGACTGCGGTCACGACCTTTGATTACCATGTACAATAGTGATGCCATCAATACCCATGCACCAACAAAAGCACTGGCACAAAAAGCCAAGATTCGACCACTTTTATCCAGTGGGAAAAGGTTATTATTCAAACCATACAGCACAATCACCCATTGGGCAATTGCAAAGACAATCATTACAACCGAGTGTCGTTTTACATCAGGACGCATCGCCATAGCCGTTCACCTAACTCAAATTATTTAAACTGAGCTATTATTGCATAGCTGAACGATTTTTTTAAGCTAATTTTTACGATGTAATTAAACGGTATTGGTGGTTATTTTTTAGCTCATATCAGGCTTCAATCAAATCTTCCCACCACAACATTGTTAAGCTATCCTTATCAAATACTTGTCCCATCATGGGTGTTACACTATGGAGTTGATATTGCTGAGCCAACGCCATGCTTTGCTGTACAGGTTCATACCATGGATGCAGAGCGAGTGCATAAGCTCCCCAATGAATCGGCATCCACACTTTGGCTTGGCAATCTTGTACCGCTTGGATGGTCTGAGCAGGAAACATATGATTATCTGGCCAAGAGTCGTTATATTGTCCATTTTCCATCAAGACCAAATCAAAACCGTTAAAATAATCACCAATCTGTTTGAAATGCTCGCCATAAGATGAATCAGCAGAAAAATAAATTTTTTCCTGTGCGGTATGTAACACAAAACCTGCCCAAAGACTACAATCACGGTCAAACATACCCCGTGCCGAATTATGCCGAGCAGGCACAGCAGTAATATTTAAGTTATGATGTTGATGATTTTGCCACCAGTTCAATTCATGAATACGATGACTATCTATGCCCCAAGCCTGTAATTGTTTACCCAAACCCAGTGGCACAATAAATTGACAATCTTTCTTCTGATAGAATGCAATCACCTGATGGTCTAAATGATCATAATGATTATGACTAATTAAAATATAATCAATCTTGGGCAAATCCGCTAAGGCAATCGGCGGTGCTTGAAAGCGTTTCATCATGATAGGCAAAGGTGACGCATGTTGATAAAAACACGGATCAATCAGAATAGTGGTCTTTGCCATGCGAATCAGCAGGCTAGAATGCCCAAGCCAAATACATTGTGCTGTTTTGTTTTGATTAAAAAACATATGCCAATCAGGTGCTTGTATTGGTAATGCGTGCTGTGGGCGATAAGCATCCGCATTAAAAATGATTTTTAACATTTTCCAAAAAACATCTTTTTTTAATGCTTGCGTAGGCGGTGTATTATAAAATTTTGAGTCTTTAAAATGACATGTGGCGAAAGGTTGGTTCATCTGCAATCCATGTAAGTGTATTTTAGACGTTAGCATTGTGGTGTTCGATTGACATTTAATGTGATTTGTACAGCGTTGTCAATCTGTGCAAAAGCAATAAACTAAAGTATAATTCGTAGTAATTTTTGACAGATTTATTGTGTATATATTATGAGCTTAGAACAACAGCTACAGCAAGAAGTGCAAGCACGCCGCACCTTTGCTATTATTTCGCACCCCGATGCGGGTAAAACCACGATGACTGAAAAGCTATTACTCTGGGGTAAGGCGATTCAGGTGGCAGGGATGGTAAAAAGTCGTAAATCCGACCGTGCAGCTACATCAGACTGGATGGAAATGGAAAAAGAACGTGGGATTTCGATTACCACATCGGTGATGCAATTTCCGTATAAAGACCATATTATCAACCTGTTAGATACCCCTGGGCATGAAGATTTCTCGGAAGATACTTACCGCACCTTGACTGCGGTGGATAGTGCCTTGATGGTGATTGACGGGGCAAAAGGTGTCGAAGAACGTACTATCAAATTGATGGAAGTCTGTCGTATGCGTGATACGCCGATTGTGTCTTTTGTCAATAAAATGGACCGTGAAATCCGTGAGCCTTTAGAATTACTTGACGAGATTGAAAACGTATTAAAGATCCGTTGTGTGCCAATCACTTGGCCTTTGGGTATGGGTCGTGATTTTGCAGGCGTATATAACATTTTAGAAGATAAATTGTATATTTATAAAGCAGGTTTTGGCTCAACCATTACGGATATTGAAATTCGCAATGGCTATGACCATGCTGATATTCGTGACAAAGTCGGTGATTTGGCGTTTAAAGCTTTTGAAGAATCTTTAGAATTGGTACAAATGGCAAATGAACCGCTAGACCGTGAGCAATTTTTACAAGGTAAGCAAACGCCTGTATTGTTCGGTACGGCATTAGGTAATTTTGCTGTAGATCATGTGTTAGATGCTTTTTTAAATTATGCCCCAGCACCAAAAGCCCATCAAACGCAAGAACGTGTGGTAGAAGCCACCGAAGCAGGTTTTTCGGGTTTTGTATTTAAAATTCAAGCCAATATGGATCCAAAACACCGTGACCGTATTGCCTTTATGCGTATTTGCTCAGGTAAATATGAAAAAGGCTTAAAAATGAATCATGTGCGTATCGGTAAAGACGTGCGTATTTCTGATGCCTTGACCTTCTTGGCAGGTGAGCGTGAGCATTTGGAAGAAGCTTGGCCGGGTGATATTATCGGTCTGCATAACCACGGCACGATTCAGATTGGCGATACCTTTACCAGTGGTGAAAATTTGCACTTTACGGGTATTCCACACTTCGCCCCAGAATTATTCCGCCGTGTACGTCTAAAAGACCCTTTAAAGTCTAAGCAATTGCAAAAAGGCTTAAAAGAACTTTCTGAAGAAGGTGCAACCCAAGTCTTTATGCCACAAAATAGCAATGACTTAATCGTCGGTGCAGTAGGTGTGTTGCAGTTTGACGTGGTGGCATATCGTCTTAAAGAAGAATACAAAGTGGATTGTATCTATGAGCCAGTGAGCATTCATACCGTGCGTTGGGTACATTGTGATGACGACAAAAAGCTAAATGAATTTAAAAAGAAAGCACATGATCAATTGTCATTAGATGGCGGTGGACATTTGACTTATCTTGCACCAAGTCGTGTAAATTTGCAGCTGATGCAAGAGCGTTATCCTGACATCGAGTTTAGAGCAACGCGTGAGCATTAAGCTTGGATGAGTTGGGGGAAATCATTGAGTCTCAATCGATCTAGATTCAATGATTTTCCTGTATTTTTACGATTATGGGTTTATTTTCTATTTTAATAATTGATGATTAGCCAATTTATTGATTCAACAAAGCGGTGTACAACATTTCGCTTTAAAAAATGTATTGATAGCGATTTTACCTAGAGATAACTTTAATATGCAAAAAGCTCAAAAGATTGTTTTAGTTTTGCCTTTATTATTGGCTTTGGTGGCTTGTAATGGTGAGTTAAACTCTGCAAAAACCGATGCAGAAAAATTACAACAACAAGAGCAAAAACAAGGCTATCCTGTGTTGATTGCTACGCCAACCGTTGCAGATTATGGTTTACCTTTTTGTGAAAAACGCTATTGCTTAGAAGTGGAAATTTTTGATTTTAAGAGCCAAGATCAATGGTTTAATCAGTTTACCAATGAAAAGATTGCTGACCTTATTCGTAAGCAATTGGGTGTTGGTGAAAAAATGACACTTCAACAAGCGGTAGATGTATTTGTACAGCGTTCAGATGAATGGCGTGATGGACAGTCACAACTAGCCAGTGCGACAAATTCACCATCGCAAACTAGCCATGAATCTGCAAAGACTAATAAATCAGCAGAAAAATCAACTGCGATACAAAATAAAGAAAAAAGACCTGCCAGCGATACACAAGACAGCAATGTTGCTTATCAAGGGTGGCGTATCTATGCACAGCCACAAGTTATTTTACAAAAAAATCAGTTGGCATTTTTGAAGCTAGACGTAGAATATGATATTGCAGGCAATTCGATACCAATGCAAAGTTATTTTTATGTTGCTGATCGCAAAGACAAAAAACAAATCAATCTTTACGATATCATTGATGCCAATCATCGTTTAGATATGCAAGCATTGATTCAGCAAAGCTATCAAACATGGCATCAATCACGAGCCAGTGAACCTGTTGCGTCTGCCAGTCGTTTGAATTGGGGCAGTCAAGATTGGTACTGGAATGAAGACAAGAATACCATTTCGATTTACTATCGTCTTTCTGATTTGGGTATTGAAAATACACAGACCGATGCAAATTTTATGGTTGATATTCCGAGCGATAAAGTGACACAGTGGGTCAGTCCAAGTTTTATGGCGATGTTGCAACCAAACACCACACATAACTAGTCAAATTGTGCCAGTCGGTGAGTCGTATTATTGGTGTTAGATTTTGATATTTTGCGTAAATAATATTCATTATTTACGCTGTTTGTACATAAAATCTTAACTTTAGCTCGAATAAAAACAATCTACCAACAGACTAATTTTTAAAAAATGTTAAATTAGTCGCATCTTTATATACATCAATCATTTAAGCCGAGGAATGGATGTCAATTTTACAGGCTTAAAATGAGATGTGTCGTGCAAATAAAATTGAAATGTGGTTAATATGCTCAGTCGCACACAACGACCTAACTCATGTCTTCGCTTTGATGCTTTGACAGCAGTGATAAAACAGACAAATATCAAAAAATCTGCACTGGTAGCCGTATCTGTGTTGCTGCTGTTGCAAGGCTGTACGCAGAATTCTCAGCCACAACCGCCATCGTCTGATGTTTCAGCTAGTGAAACTCAGCCTGCATCTGCAGCAAAAAGTCTGACTGTACTGAATGCAAGAGTTAGCCCAATGCCTTTCCAACGTGTTGAGTGTAGTGGCAAAGATTGTCCAGAAATTGACATTTACCAAATTGAAAGTAATTACCAAAAAATTGATGCTCTGGTTAAACGCCAAATTGTTAGTTATGTTGCCGAGCTTATGCAAGGTTTTAATGTGAATCCTGCCAGCGATGTTCATAGTAGTGCAGAGCAAAGTAAATCGCCTGTGACAAGCATGAATGCACAGCTGAAACAAAAAGCCAGCAGTGCTGCACAAAACTCAGCTGATGATGCACAAACATTACAGCAAAGTATTCACTTATTTTATGAATTGGCCGAAGAAAATAAAAGCTTAGGCGGTAGCAATAAGCTCAATATTTATATCAAACCGCAAGTGATTAATCCGCAAGGTCCTATCGCAACGGTAGTGATCAATGCCAGTAACTATTTGGGTGGGGCACACGGTAGCTCTGCACAACAATACTTAAATTTTAACTTAGAAAATGAGCAGATGCTCAATCTAGATAGCATCATTAAATCTGGCAAGAGAAAAGCGTTTAATGATATTGCATTCAAAGCATATCAAGATTGGGTCACTCAAACCCAGACTGATATTACTTTTGAAGATTATCAGAAGATGTGGAAATTTAGTGTTTCGGAAAATTTTTTCCTGAGTCCACAAGGTCTGATTTTACAGTATGGTGAATATGAAATTGGTCCTTATGCTGTAGGTTTGCCACGTTTGATTATTCCATATCAAGACTTACGAGATGTTTTGGAAGATCAATATTTGCCACCACAACAGCTTGCTGCAAGCGATACGGTATCATCAGCCGTTGCCACAGCAAGCAGTGTCAAGCAGTAATGCTGGTCAGTAAATTTGATCATGACATCACGTCTATTTGATACTCATACACATTTTGATGTTCAAGATTTCGATGCTGACCGTCAAGCATTAGCAATGCAAGCATATCAGCAAGGTGTGCATGCTTTGGTATTGATTGGTTTTTTGCAATCTCGTTTTGCAGATTTGCGACGTACTTATCAAGATATGCTAGATTGGCAAAGACAACATCCACAAGGTGCAGTTCCTACACCTTTTCTTGCACCAGGTCTGCATCCTTTGTACATTGAACAGCATCAGACGCAACATCTGGCTGATTTAGAACAATTTTTAAAAAGTAATGATTGTGTGGCGATTGGTGAAATTGGTTTAGATTATTTTTTACCCGAATTAAAAACCACATACAGTAAACAACGACAAGCTGAATTTTTCTCTGCTCAACTTGACTTAGCAAAGCAATACCAAAAACCTGTACTCTTACATATTCGTCGTGCTCATGGTGATGTCCTACGCATTCTAAAACAACACAAATTTACTCAAGGTGGTATTGCACATGCCTTTGGTGGTGGTGCAGAAGAAGCCAAAGCTTTTGTGAAAATGGGTTTTAAAATCGGTATTACGGGCTTAATTACCAACCCGAATGCCAAAAAATTGCAACAAGTGATAAATCATACAACGCCACAAGATTGGGTGATTGAAACTGATTGTCCTGATATGACGCCTTTGTGTTGTCAAAATTCGCATGAACGACGTACACGTAATACGCCTGCCAATCTGCCTTATGTTTTACAGGCTTTGGCAGAGATAACAAAAATAGCCGAGCAAGACTTGGCACAGCAACTGTGGCAAAACAGCCTAGCGTGTTTGAATGTCAAAATGTAGAGACCTTATTCACTTTTGATTTTTTTGTTCAAATTGTAAACTTGAATTATAAAAAGCAATGACGATTACAACAAAAAGATTACTTTTTAACATAGCATTACATTGTGTAAACATGGAGAAACAAAGGAGCATATTTTTGCATAAAGTTACAACAAAAGCTTACTTTCCCTAGGGAATTTTGTTTGTTACTTTAGAATCATGAAGTAAGTGATTAGTTTTAAATTAAATCCAACTTTTTGCTTTATTTTCATTGATTTAGAATTTCTTTGTTTTAAATTTTCGAAAATAATTTTTTGCAAAAAGCTATTTTGAGAGGAAAATATCATGAAACCAACTTTAAAATCTTTGCGTGATGTTCGTGCCAACCCAGCACTAAGTGTATTTGTAAAAACGCATCGCCACCATCCAGAAAATGAGCAAGATCCGATTGCGTTAAAAAATCAGCTGACAGAAGCACAAAATCGTCTAGAGCAAGAATTTGACAAACGTACAGTGGCAGCTGTAATGGAAAAAATTGAAGCCAAACTTGACCGCTGGGATCACAACTACAACCTTGACACTTTGGCAATTTTTGCAACAACTGAAGAAGCACAAGTTATCCGTATGCCGCTGGACGCACAACCACGTGTAATTATTAACAACCGTTTTGCAGTACGTGATTTGGTGCGTGACTTGGCAAACTCAGTGCATTACTATGCAATCGTCATCACTCGTGAAAGTGCACGTTTGATCGAAGCCGTAAATGGTCGTGTAGTACAAGAATTTGATCACAATCATCCTTTGCAAGAAGAGTTGACACATGACAAATTCCCTATTCGCAACACACACTTGCATACGACTAGCGGTGCAGACCGTTCAGCAGCATCAAATGAAGACAATTATTTGAAAGAGTTCTTGAACCGTGCGGACAAGAGTTGCCAACAAATTTGGGGTAAAACTGAAGAGAAATTACCACTAGTTGTTGTTGGTGATGCACGCAATATCTCCTTCTATAGCAAAAGAAAAATAAAATTGGTACAATATAACTATGGCATACTCACAAGACTACCGACAAATGATACTAGCG